>NZ_JBQQCG010000175.1:0-6202 GCF_052245575.1 Streptomyces sp. 2A115
GCCGACCCCGAGCTTGTTGACCTCGAGCAGCGCCATCCAGTGGTCACCGGCCTCGGTGACGTCGTGGATCGAGCACTCGAGCCACAGCGCCGCGTCATCGAGGAAGACGGCACCTCCGGCCCCGACCCTCTATCGGGACCTCGTCGAAGCGCGCCGCACGGTCCCTGCTGGCCAGCTTGCGAAGTCCAGATTCCCGAAGGCGGACACCGTCGCGCCGACGAGCGCCTCGACCTGCGCCTCGTCGCTGACGTCGCAGCGCAGGAACGCCACGGTGCCGCCCTCCTTCTCGATCGGCTCGCGCGCTGACTTCGTTCGAGCCATGTCCCCGTGGTACTGACGGCAAGCGCCTCGTTCCAGTCATCGAGCTCGGCGACAAGGACGCCTCTCGCAGAGTGGATGACGCCTCAGATACCCATGGCCTGGGCCAGCAGGGCGCGGGAGTGGGCCCGGGCCGCGGGGTCGGCGATGATGTCCTGGACCATCACCTCGTCGACGCCGGCGGCCTTGGTCACCTGCTCGAGCTGATCGCGTACGGTCTCCGGGCTGCCGGCGAGTTCGCGGGGCCAGCGGCCGTCCGTGATGACGGTGGGGGTGTCCTTCTGTACCTGGCTGAGTTCCCGCTCGGCCTCCTCGACCGTGGGGATCTGGGCCGCGGCGCCCTGGCGGCCCAGGCGGGCCATCAGGGCAGTCCTGGACCAGTTCAGCCGTTGCGCTTCGGCGTCAGTGTCGGCGACCACGGCGCCGACGGACAGGATGCCGCGGCCTCCGGCCGACCTGGGGGCTGCGGACTGGGCGAACGCCGCGTGGCGGAGCAGGGCGCGGCCGGCGCCGTCGGGGTTGATGAAGCCCGCGAAGGCGTAGCCGAGACCGAGCTCTCCGGCCATGCGGGCGCTGTTGCCCGAGGAGCCGAGGATCCACACCTCGGGCCTGGAGGCGACGCCGGTGGCAGGGTTCAGGCGCGCGAAGGGGTGGCCGGCGGGGAAGCGGCCGTCGAAGTGGGCGAGTACTTCCTGGACCTGCTGTGTGAAGTCGTCGGCGGGCGGTACGTCACGGTCGCGGCGCAGGGCGAGGTCGACCACAGGGCCTGCGGTGGCGCGGCCGAGGCCGAGGTCGATGCGGCCCGGTGTGAGGGCTTCGAGCTGGAGGAAGGATTCGGCGACCTTGTAGGGACTGTAGTGGTTGAGCAGCACCGCGCCGGAGCCGACCCGGATGCGGGAGGTGGCGCTCGCCGCCAGGGCGATGAGGATTTCGGGTGCTGAGGAGGCTGTGCTGGCGGAGTCGTGGTGCTCGGCGTACCAGATGCGGTGGTAGCCGAGGTCCTCCGCCTGCTTCGCGGCGTCGACCGAGTCCTTGAGTGCCTGGGTCTTGTCGCTGCCGGGGGCGACGGTGGCGAGCTCGATGAGGGAGAGTTTCATGGTCTTTCGGTCCTTGCTGCCGGTTCGGTTGCAGGGTCGGGCGGATCCGCCCTTGGATCCGGAGAGCGCAGTCCGCCTCGCGAGGGAAATGCGTGGACGTGCCGGTCGATGCGCCTCGGGCGTTTGGGGACGACCCGCACGGTGTTCACGGACTAGTGACCGGCCGCACTGGGCGTCAGGCGGCCAGTGGCGTGTGCGTGCCGAAGGACCGCTGGTGGTAGGTGAGCGGCTGTGGGCCTTCCTCGCCGGTTTCCGCGGCGTAGACGTGGGCGAGCAGGACGGTGTGGTCGCCGGCCGTGACGTACTCGTCGACCTCGGCGGCGATCCACGCCGCCGCGTCGGGCAGGCGGGGCAGGTTCTCGCTGGGCGACCACATGACGTCGTCGAACTTGCCCTGGTCCGAGCGCGCGAAGGTGGCGGCGAGTCCGGTCTGGTGGGTGCCGAGGATGTTGAGGCCGAGGCGTCCGGTGCGGCGGATGATCGCCAGGAGTTGGGAGTGGTTGTCCAGGGACACAAGGACCATCGGGGGTGTCAGGGACAGGGAGGCGAAGGCGCTGACTGTGGTGCCGTGCGGGCGCTGCCCGTCCATCGCGGTGACCACGGAGACGGGGGAGGCGATGGTGGCCATCGCATTGCGGAACGCCTGCGCACTCACGCTGCCGGTGTGGGGGCGCTGGGTGTTGATGGGCATTACCGGGCCGTTTCCGTGACGCGGGGGTCCAGGCCGTACTGGTCGCGGGCTCCGAGGTGGTCGCGCAGGGTGGGGCCTTCGTAGTCGTGGTGGAACAGGCCGCGTTCCTGCAGGAGGGGGACGACCTGGTCGACGAAGGCGTCGACGCCGTCGTGGTAGCCGTCGATGGCCAGGGAGAAGCCGTCGCAGGCGCCTGCCTCGAACCACTCCTGCATATGAGCAGCCACGTCCGTGGCAGTGCCGGCGACGACCGGGTGGTAGTCGATGACGCCATGCGCCAGGACGTCCCGCAGACTCCAGCCCTCCCGCGCCACCTCAAGGGCACGGGCGGAGCGCGCATCATGCGCACTGGGTACGGCATCAGCCAACTGACGCGCGGTCAGCGGCTGGTCGAGCTGCTCGTGACTGAGCGGCACGCCGATCATCGCGCCCAGGTAGCGCACGCGCTGGCGCAGGTCGACGGACTCGTCCAGGAAGCGCCGCCGCTCCAGGGCGGCCTCGCGGGAGGAGGCGATGGTCGGCATGAAGCCGGCGAACATCTTCACCTCGTCCGGGTCGCGCCCGGCACGCTTGGCGGCGTCCCGCAGGGCACCTCGCTGGGCGATGGCGTCGCTGATCGTCATCGGGTTGGCGTAGACGCCGTCGGCGTACCGGCCCGCCAGCTCCAGGCCGTATCCGCCGCCGCCCGCCTGGAAGATGACCGGCTGGCCCTGCTCGGACGGCGGGATGGGCAGCGGGCCGCGGGAGGCGACGTGGCGGCCCTGCAGGTTGACCGGCTGGATCTTGCCCATGTCGGCGAACCGCTTGCCCCCCACGTCGAGGACCCAGGCGTCCTTCTCCCAGCTGCCCCACAGCGCCTGCACGATCTGGACGAACTCGTGGGCGCGCTCGTACTTCTCCGTACGAGGCGGGACCGGGGAGCCGAAGTTCGCGGCAGCCTCCGGGTGCGAGGTGGTGACCACGTTCCAGCCGGCCCGGCCATGGCTGATCACGTCGAGAGACTTGAACTGGCGGGCGAGGTTGTAGGGCTCGTTGAAGGTGGTGGAGCCGGTGGCGACCAGACCGATCCGCTCCGTCTCCCGCGCGATGGCGGTCAGAACGAGGACAGCGTCGATGGGGTGGTGCGGGTTCTCCCTCTCGAGGTCCACGTCCAGGACCGGGGTGTCCGCGATGAACAGCAGCTGGATCTTGCCGCGCTCGGCGGCCTGCGCGTAGCGCACGAACTGGTCCATGTCCGTGTAACTGGACAGGTTGGCCCCGGGCAGCCGCCATGCCCCGGGCTCGGATCCGTAGCCGCTGGTGAACTGCATGGCCAGGAGCATCTGTGAGGGGGTCATGGGAACGCCTCCAAACGGGCAAGAAAAAACGGAGGGAGCCTCCGCTCGCCTTGTCGATAATACGGAGGCCGTCTCCGAATTGCAAAAGGGCGGCACAGGACGCCCCGGGAGGGCGCCGGAGTATGCGGTCAGACGGACGGACGGGCGCCAGCCGGGCATGGACGCGCTGCACATCCCGTAGGCGTGCCGGAGGGTTGCCGATGGGCGGGGCGCGAAGGTGCGGTGTATCCCGTGTGCGGGAGGCCGATGTGCGTGCCGAGCGCGGTCCGTACTTCCGGGTCGCTGCGCCTGTGTGACCGGCGGGCGGCCGCACGACGCAATTGCGCGGGGCCTCGGCACCGGTTCACGCGCGGGAGCTGTTCACGTCCCTGTCGTGTCTGCGATGCCGCGGCCCCTTGCGAGCGCCGCCGTGTGGTGGGGCGAGGTGTCAGCGGTGGGCGGTGCGGTTCATCTCGACGACGTCGTCCAGGGTGGGGTTGGCGGAAGGTCGGCGAAGCGGTCATTCACGCTCTCGCGGACGGCGGTGTCCTTCACGCGGTGGACTGCGGCCAGGGCGGCGGGGAGCTCGTCGAGGGTGCGCTCGGTGCAGTAGGTGGGGCCCATTGGCAGCTGACGCCACGAGTCGGCCAGGACGCCGGCGTCGTAGGGGTCGAAGCCGGTGTCGTCGACCAGGCTCATGGCCACCTTCTTCGCCTCCTCGGAGTCGCCGGCCAGCGGGATGGCGATGCGACCCGGAGTGCCCGCAGGGACACCACGGGCGCGCTGAGTCTCGGCCAGCGCGGCGTTCCACGCCTTGACGACGGGCCGACCCAGCAGCTCAGAGGTGTACACGCTCTCCACCTTGCCACCGTCCCCCACCGCCTCGATCCGCCCGTTGAGGTGCGGGTAGTGGTTCGAGGTGTCGATGACCACGGTCTCGGCGGGGACGTTCACGAACAGGTCCGCCAGCTTCCCCGCCACCCCGAACGGGATCGACAGGACGATCGCGTCTCTGCCCTGGACCGACTCGTCCAGGGCCACCGCGCGGGCGCCTGCCTCCAGGACCTCGGCCGCGACGGCCTCGGGCCCGCGAGCATCGGCCACCTGGACGTCATGACCGGCCAGGCTCAGCTTGTGGGCCAGATTTCCGCCGATGGCTCCAGCGCCGACAACGGTAATTTTCATGATTTGCTCTTTGATAGGTTGCGTCGCCCCTGAAGGCGGCGTGATGTGATGGCGGCATGGTCGGATGGTCGGCTCTCGCCGGAATCCCGCGGGGTGCTGGGGGCAGGGTGTTCCGGCGGGCCCGGCGCGCGGTGCCGAACGCTATGTGCGGTCGTCCGACTCTCGGTATCCGTCGGCGACGAGCGCCCGCAACCGGTCGAGCGATTCCTCGGTGGCGCCGGTGCCCTTGATCCAGGCGACCGAGCAGGCCGCGAGGAACAGGTCGTACCCCTGCACCGACGGCCGCACGTAGCCTGCGGCTTGCGCGGACTTCGCGTACTCCTCGGTGGCGGCGATGAGAGTGCTGCAGGGATGAGTGAGCGGGTTGTCCGGCTCCTGGGCCCTGGCCGCAGCCATGAGCGGTTCCGGCAGTCCGCTAAAGGCGCTGAAATACTCCTCCATCGCCCGCAGCCACTGCTCCAGGGCCTTGCCGGCGTCGCCGAGCCGGGCGATGTCCGCCTGGCGGGACACCAGCTCCTCGGAGCGCGTCTGCAGCACGGCCGCGAGGAGTGCCGCACGGGTCGGGAAGTGCCGGTACAGCGTTCCGGCTCCGACGCCCGCGTCCTTGGCCACCGCCTCGAGAGACGTGTCGACCCCGTACCTCAAGAAGTGGCGCTGGGCCGCTTCCAGGAGGGCCGCACGATTGCGCTGGACATCCACACGGGGCTTGCGGCCCTGCTGTCCACTGGCGCTCATGCGTCCTCCTTGATCTCTCGCGAGCCTCGGCCCGGAAAAACGGAGGTCATCTCCGAGTGGATTCCACTGTAAAACGGAGGCAGCATCCGGTCAAATCCGGCGCTACGACTCCGCCAGTGCCGCACGGCATGACCGAAGCGCTATCCGCCGGAAAGGCCCCCGGGGGTGTCGATCACGGCGACGCCGGGACCGAGCACGAGGCTGCCGTCGACGGCGAGGAAGGCGTCGGGGCGGACGTCGCGGTAGGTCTGCGGCTGGTACCAGGGCTGTTGGAGCGGGTGTCGTGTATTTCGGCAGCCTTCGGATCGACAACGGCACCTCTGTCACGTGCGTGAACAAGTACGAGACCTCCGGCGCTTCGCCCAGGGTCATCGTGAGTACCGCCTACAAGGTCACCGCGGGCACCACCTACGGCATCTCCGCCTGAGAGGGTGGAAATTGCGACTGGGACGACCCGCAGACGCCTCGGCGGACGCAATCCCTCGGCAGCGTGACCGTCACGCCCGGTATCGCCGATGTCTCCAGCGGCGTTTACCGCGTCAGGATCGGGTAGTCACGAGGCCTCGCCTCAAGCGGCCGATTAGAACGTCTGTGGCTGAACCACTGCGGAACGGATGGGCGCACAGGCGTACGCAGGGGCTGCGCCGCGAGGAGGTCGCGCAACTCGCCGGCATGTCGACCGACTACTACGCCCGGCTGGAACAGCAGCGTGCTCCGCAGCCCTCCGTCCAGGTCACCACATCTCTCGCCCGGGCGCTGCGGCTGACCCTGGACGAACGAGACCATCTCTTCGTCCTCATCGGCCACAACGCCCCGGCCCGCTTCCAGCGCTCCGAACATGTCAGCCCGACGCTGCTGCG
>NZ_JBQQCG010000176.1:0-6090 GCF_052245575.1 Streptomyces sp. 2A115
GGAGGCGAGGGTGCAGGTCACCTCCTCGGCGTCCGGATCGAGCGCGGAGGGCATACCGGGCAGTTCCTGGCCCTTCTTCCCGTCGGCCGTCGGCGTGCGCGAGAGGGGTGCCGCGTGGGCCGGAACGGCCGCGGGCAGCAGCAGGGCGGCGGCGAGGCCGGCGCCGGACAGGAGGCGGGCGACCCCGCGGGCGGGCGCCCTCATCGGGGAGCCGCCTTCGGTGCCGCGGCCGCGACGTCCGCGGGGAGGAGGATGCGCAGGTCGTCCAGGGTGGGCGCGGCGAGCGAACTGAGCCGTCCTGCCTGGCGGGTGACCATCGACTCGACCACTTGGCGGGCCAGGCGGGCGTTGCCGAAGGAGCGGTCCCGGGGCAGCGATTCGAAGTACTCCTTGAGCAGCGGGCCGGTGCCGGGTCCGCACTCGTAGCCCATGCTCGCGGCCTGTGCGCGCACGATGGTGACCAGTTCCTCGGAGGAGTAGTCGGCGAAGGCGATCCGGCGCGGGAAGCGGGAGGAGAGGCCCGGGTTGGAGGCGAGGAAGCGCTCCATCTCGTCGGTGTAGCCGGCGACGATGACGACCACTTCGTCGCGGTGGTCCTCCATCAGCTTGAGCAGGGTGTCCACTGCCTCCTGGCCGAAGTCGGCGCCGGCGCCGCGCGGGGTGAGGGTGTACGCCTCGTCGATGAACAGCACGCCGCCGCGGGCCCGTTCGAAGACCTCGCGGGTGAGCTGGGCGGTGTGGCCGATGTAGCGGCCGACCAGGTCGGCCCGGGCCGCCTCGATGAGCTGGCCTCGGTCGAGGATGCCGAGCTGGGTCAGGATCTCCCCGTAGAGGCGGGCGACGGTGGTCTTGCCGGTGCCGGGTGGACCGGTGAAGACCAGGTGATTGCTGAGCGAGGGCACCGGCAGCCCGGCGGCGGCACGGTGGCGGGCGGTGGTGATGAGGTTGACCAGGTCCGCGACCTCGCGCTTCACCTCGGCCAGGCCGATCATGTCGCCGAGGCGGGTCAGCGGGTCGTCAGCAGGGGTGGCGGTCTCGGCGGCCGTCGCGCCGGCCGTGGCGGAGACGTCCTCCGGCAGCAGCAGCCGCAGGTCGTGCTCGCCGACCTGCGGCTGGCTGGCGAGGCGGACCGCCTGCCTGTCCACCATCTCCTCGAACACCCCGCGCGCGGCACGGCCGTTACCGAAGCCGGCGTCCCGCGGCATCGCCTCGAAGTGCGCGGCCAGCGCGGCCGCGGTGCCCTCGCCCAGCTCGTACTGGTGCTGGGCGCACATGTTCTCCATGATCGCGACCAGTTCGGGCACCGAGTAGTTCTCGAACTCGACGGTCCGCGAGAAGCGGGAGGCCAGGCCCGGGTTGGAGCCGAGGAAGGACTCCATCTCGCGGGAGTAGCCAGCTGCGACCACCACCACGTCGTCGCGGTGGTCCTCCATCAGCTTCAGCAGGGTGTCCACCGCCTCACGGCCGAAGTCGGCGCCGCCGTTGCCGCTGTCCGCGGTGAGCGTGTACGCCTCGTCGATGAACAGCACGCCGCCGAGCGCCCGTTGGAAGGTCTCGGTGGTCTTGATCGCGGTGCCGCCGACGACCTGCGCGACCAGGTCGGCGCGTGAGACCTCCACCAGGTGCCCGCTGCGCAGCGAACCCAGTTCGGCCAGGATCGCCCCGTAGAGGCGGGCGACGGTGGTCTTGCCGGTGCCGGGCGGACCGGCGAAGATCAGGTGCCGGCTCATCGGCGGGGCGGACATGCCGAGCTGTTCGCGGCGCTGGGCGAGCTGGGTCAGGTTGACCAGGGTGCCCACCTGCTGCTTGACGTTCTCCAGGCCGATCAGCGCGTTGAGGGCGCCGAGCGGGCCGTCCGCACGGTCCGGCGGGGGCGCGTCCGCGGCGCCGGAGCCGGCCGGGTCGGTGTTCTCGGCGCTGCCGGTGCCCCAGGCGTCCCGCTTGCCGTTGCCGGTGCTGTTGAGGCCCTCCACGGCGAGCCGTTCGCCGGGCGCGGTCTGCACCAGGCCGCCGCCCTCGTTCTCCCGGGCGAGGCAGTTCACCAGGGAGACCGGCGCGGTGGACTCCACCCGGAAGCCGTCCTGGGCGCCGCCGGAGACCTCGCAGCCGCTGAGCGAGGCGAGCGCGCCCTCGCGGAGCAGGAAACCGTGGCCTCTGGGTGCGTGCACCGCGGTGCGATTGGCGGTCAGCTCGCCGCCCGCGGCGACGACCACACCCTCCTCGCCGGATATCTCGACGCGGAAGTCGCGGACGGTGACGTTGCCGCCGTCCTCCACCACCAGGCCGCTGGTGGCCGTATCGGAGACCCCACCGCCGGCCAGGTAGAGAGTGCTGCCGGAGGCCACGCGTACACCCGCGCCTTTCGGCCGGACGATCTCGCAGTCCTCGGCGCGGCCGCGGGCGTCCTTGGCGGCCGCGATGCCGTCGCCGGAGGGCTCCACCAGCCGGGCCCGGCGCAGCAGCGGGTTGGCGCCGCCGCGCACCGCGATCGCGGGCGAGCCGCCGATCACCTCCAGGTGGTCCAGCTCCGGCGCCGAGTCCTCCTCCAGGAGCAGCCCGGTCTGGTCGCAGTCGCGGACCGTCAGGCCGGTCAGGGCCGGGGAGGCGGCCCCGGCGACCCGCAGCGCCGCGCCCTGCGCGCCGTCCACCCAGCAGTCCTCGAAGGTGCCGCGCGCCCGGTCGGTGACCAGCACGCCGTGCCCGCGAGTGCGCGAGACGCGGCAGCGGCGCAGCACCGGGTCGGTGCCCTGGGCCAGCGTGATCCCGTTCCCGGACGCTCCGGTGACGCGGACGTCCTCCAGCGTCGTACGGCCCGTGCTGCTCAGGTGCACTCCGGTGCTGGTGTCGTGCACCACGGTGCGGACCACCGAGAGGGCGCAGTTCTGCTCCAGGGCGATGGAGGGTTTGTCGGTGGAGGAGATGTCGCAGTCCTCGACGGTGCCGCGGGCCTCGCCGTTGGCGAGCAGGCCGTTGCCGCGGGCGTCGCGCACCGTGCAGCCGCGGATGCGTGCCTCGCCCTGCTCCGCGAGGACCAGGCCGCTGGTGCCCAGGTGTTCGAGGGTGCAGGACTCCACGGTGGTGGGCGTGGTCGAGGTGACCACGATGCCCGCGCCCTGCGAGTTGCTCACCCGGCAGTCCCGCAGCGCCAGTGAACCGGTGCCCCCGGCCAGCAGCGCGGTCCAGGCGGCGCCGACGACCTCGCAGCCGTCGAGCGCGGCCTGCCCACGCCGCACGTCCACGGCCGGCAGCTCGGCGTCGCCGCCGCGCAGGGTCACCTCGGAGAGCATCACGGCGTCGGCGCGCAGCGCGAGCACGCTGCCCGAGCGCGGCCGGATCTCCACGGTGCCCCGCCCCTCGGCGGCGGTGAGGGTGACCCTGGTGTTGATCACCAGGTTCTCCGCGTACGTCCCGGGCTGGACGCTGATGAGGGCTCCGGTACGGGCAACCGCGAGTGCCTCACCGATCGTCCGGTAGCGGTCCCGGTCCCCCTGACCGACCGTCAGTACCTGGCGCGACACGCACCAACCTCCTTGCCACGGCGGCGTCTTCAGCGGGCACCCCCTCTCCGGGGGCGCGTGTCGGCGAGCCGACGGTGTCATCATGCCTCGCCCTGGGGGCGGGCGGTGTCGAGAGGGGTGCTCTCGGTCTCTGGGCGTCCTGTCAGACGCTCCACTTCTGGTTGTCGGTCCCCGCGCAGCTCCACAGCTGCAGCCAGGCCCTGTTGTCCCGGTTGTTGTCCTTGATGTCGACGCACTTGCCGACGACGGTGTTGACCGGTCATGGCTGGCGTTCAGGACGAACTTCTGGGCGTCGTTGCCGCTGCACCGGGCGATCTGGATGGGGGAGCCGTCGTTGAAGTTCGCGTTGGCCACGTCCAGGCACAGGCCCTGGATGCGGATGGTGCCGTCGGAGGCGAACTGCCACTTCTGCGCGGGGGCGTTGTTGCAGTCCCACATGAACAGCTTCTTGCCGTCGCTGAAGTCATGGCCCGGTACGTCGATGCAGCGCCCCGAGAGGTGACTGCGAAAGGAGACGGGGGCACTGAGAGTCACGCCCGAACCGGCCTTCGGGGGCTGGTCCTTCTGGCCGTCGGACTTCGTCTCGCCGCCCTGCTTCTTCGGCTGCTCCTTCTGGCCGGCGTCAGTGGGCTCGCCCTCGCCCTCGTCCTTCGCCGGGGCGGACACGGGAGCCCTCTGCACCGGCTTCTCCTGCTTGTCGGCGTCCTTCTCGCCGTCGCCCGAGGGACCGGTGTCGGGCGAGGTCTCCGCGAACTCGCCCGGTGACTCCTCCGCGTTCCCGCCTAGCACGGTTCCCGCCGCCGCCGACCCCTTGCGGCCGTTGTCGTCGTTCCCGCCGAGCATCAGGAGCGGCACCGACACGAGCAGCGCCCCCACGACCGCGGCCCCGGCCAGCACCGCCTTGCCCGGCCGCCCCACCGGCCCGGTCCGCTGCTGCGGCCGGTCGATCGCGGTCACGGTCATGGTCCGCACGAGCGCCGGCAGCCGGCTCTTGGCCGCCGCGGCGGCACCGGGGTCGGCCTCGGCTTCGGACTGACTGCCGGAGGCTGCCCCGCTCTCGGGCCTGGTTCCGGCGTCGGGCTCTGCGGTCTTGCCCTGTGCGGCCGTCTCCTTGGCCTCGGCGGCCTCCGCCGTCTCCTCGGCCTCCGTACTGGCCTCGGCTCCGGTCTTCGCCTCTGCGGGCTCGGGCTTGGGCTCGGCGACGGTGGCGGCCACGGCGGTCGCGGTCGTCTCCTCACCGTCGGAACCGGACTCGGCACTCGGGGAGGTGGGGGGCTGCTGGGCCGAACGTGTCACGGGGTCCTCCCTGTGATGTGGGGCCAGGGTTCAGGAGAGCTGTCGGTCCGGGGGCCAGTACGGTCCGCTGTGCCGGAGAGGGCGCCGGGGCTCTCCTCCGTCGCGGCGTCCGCTGGGGGCGCCCCCTCAACGCCCGCCTCGCGTACGAGGCCGGGAAGACCGTCCGCCGGGACGAGAAGGGGGGCCGCGGCGCCCGCGTTGACCATCAACAGGGTGCCGGAACCGCTCAGTGAACGGGCCAACTCCCGTGCGGGAAGCGTGTCATGGTGTGCCGCGGAGATGAACTCGTGTGCCGATGAGGTGAACAACAGCACGACCGGCGCCCCGTCCCGCCCGGCGGCCATGAGCGGCCCGCCGTCCGGCCCGCGCACCACCGTGATCTCCGCCTCCGCGAGCGCCGCGAGCGCTTCGTCCACCGAGCCGTAGCCGGTGGCGGCCCGCTGCGCCGCCGCGTCCACCGGGTCGGTGGGCTCCGGCCAGCCGAGCACCCGAGCCGAGGGCCGGTACGCCGGGTTGGCGCGGTAGTCCCCCACACCCCCGCTCTCGTCCGACTGCCACTCCCCCAGCACCGCCCACTCCGGCGGCGTCCGCTCCTCGGTCCACTCCGGGTCGACCACCCCGATCCAGTGCCCTGGCGCCCGGCGGGCAGCGGCCCGCACGGCCTCGGGTATCACGGGCGAGTCGGTGGCGTCGGCAACAGGTGGCTCGGGGACGGCGGTCGGGCCGGAGCCATCGGGCACCACGGATAAGGCACCATGCCTGCCCTCTTGCCGTTCTCCGGGCAGCATCTTCACCTGAACTCTTCGGTCCGTACGAATTCTTGGGTGCCGCACGACATGCGCGCACGCCGACATTGATCAGATCGGGGAGCCAACAGGATGCCACACGAGCCCCGTCCGTGGGGGGTTGGGGAAGATCCGTATCGGGCGCCCGCGTGCCCGTTTGCTGCCCGAGTGGAGAACTTTCCGGGAGCAGTGAGGCGTGGGTGGACAAAGCGATGGGGCGGTTGGGGTGGGTGGCTCTGCTCTCGTCCCCACGACGGGCTAAGTTGGGTACGCCCTCGGGCCCGTCGACGTACAGGTGCCTTCCGCCCGGACGTCCAAACCAGGGCCGTACGGAAAAACCTCGCAGCTCGGAAAGGCATCGGATCGGTCTGCGGCCGCCACCGCGGCGGGTAACGCGGAACTCGACGGCCAGGAGACCGAACCGAACTGGCTCACGACGCGGCACTTGCCCAACGCCGGCAAGCTCGGCGGGCGTTGGGCAAGTGCCGCGT
>NZ_JBQQCG010000177.1:0-5969 GCF_052245575.1 Streptomyces sp. 2A115
CTTTCGCGTGTCCGGGAGCGTTCATGAAGGTCGCGATCGCGTCCAGCCCGACGACCGGGTCGCCGCCGAAGACGCTGCCGTCCCACACCGCGTCTTCGGTGAGGCATTCGCCGAGACGGTCCAGTTCGTGGTCGTCCATGATGTGCGCCCACAGCGCCAGGGCCCTGCTGATTTCGACGGTGTCTTCATTGGTGGGTTTCACGTTCGGCTCTCCATTGTGTGCGTTGCTGGATCAGGCCTTCGCGCCGCTCAGCATGGCCAACGCCTGGTCGTAGGCGCCGTTGGCCTCGGCGACTCTCTCCTTCGCCGCAGGGGCCGGGCGCGCCCGGCAGTCTCGACTATGGGGGTGTATCGGCGGGGGCGGGAGAGGATCACATATCCATGGACCGACAATCCTCCCCAGCCGGCCACCATGGAGATCGCAAGAATGAGCTGCGGACCCGGGAGTGACCACGTCGTCCAGGTAGAAGGACCGCTCCAGTTCCGGACGCGTGGGCTCCTCGGCGTACGGAACGTCCTGCTGGCCGATGCCGTGGCCGCACGGGTTCGCCGAGGAGCCGACGAGGCCCGAGCTGGAGCGTCGGTCGGCTGGGTGCCGACCGAAGACCGCAGAGCGGAGGCCTGTAGGAGCCGCGGCAGCCCGCGCGTCGGTGAACTTCTGGCGCATGCCGGTCGGCCCTACCGGATCGTGGGCAGCAAGGAGTTGTGGACGAGTGCCGGGGGTAGGGGCCCGGTGCCGGTGGCGCACATGCCGTCGAAGGTGAGCCGCAGGTAGCGCCGCCAGGCCGACGGATCGGCGGCCAGCAGGGGTGCGGCGGTGTAGTAGACGCCGCAGATCAGCAGCATCACGTCCTGCCCGTTCAGGTCCGCTCGGAGTGAGCCGTCGCGTTGTGCCCGCCGCGCCAGTGACTCGGCTGTGGCGATCAGCTGCTCCTGTCCGGCCTGTATTTCCGGGTGTCGAAGATCCGGCACCATGCGGAGTGCCTCCGCGAGCGCCCGGTTGTTTGCGTAGAGATCGACGCCCGCGCTCATGAACTGCAGCAGGGCGGTGTCGGCGTCGGCCTGCTCGGTCTGCTGGCGGCCCACTGTCACCAGTCCGTCGATTTCTTCGCTGATGATCGCGGCGAACAGGTGCTCCTTGGTGGGGAAATGCCGGAAGACGGTTCCCTTTCCGATCCCCGCCCGTGCCGCGATCTGTGCAGTGGACCCTTCCGCGCCGTGCTCGGCGAACACCTCCGCGGCAGCCTTCAGTAGCGCCTTGCGCGTCCGCACCGCGTCGGCTCTCATCCGTCGCGCGGGCGGTGCTGCAACGGCTTCTTCTTCAGTGCTCATGGGTCCACTCTACGCAGCATGACCGTGCGGTCCGGTTAGGTGGTACGGTAGTCAACATGACCAGCCGGTCCGGTTACGGTTCGCGGCAGCGGCCGGTCCGGCATTTCCTCATCCCATGGGAGAACAGAGCACCATGAACAAGACACTCGGCATTATCGGCAGTGGCAACGTCGGCGGCATCTTGGCCCGCCTTGCTGTCGCCGCAGGCCTGGACGTCGTCCTGAGCAACTCCCGCGGCCCCGAGTCCCTCGCCGGTCTCGTCGCCGAACTCGGCCCCCGCGCCCGGGCGGCCACTCCCGCCGAGGCCGCCGAGGCCGGGGACCTGGTGGTGGTGTCCATCCCGCTGAGCGCCTACGAGAAGATCCCGGCCCAGCCGCTGGCGGGCAAGATCGTGATCGACACGCTGAACTATTACCCGGTGCGCGACGGCCGCGTCGCCGAGCTGGACGCGAACGAGCTGACGAGCAGCGAGCTGGTGCAGCGCCACCTGGCCGACTCCCGTGTGGTCAAGGCGGCCAGCAACATCGTCTCCAGCCAGCTGTTCAGCCTGGCCCGCCCCTCGGGTGCGCCGGACCGCAGTGCCATGCCGATCGCCGGCGACAATGCCGCCGCCAAGGCGGAGGTCGTGGAGTTGCTCGACCTCCTCGGCTACGACGCGGTGGACATCGGCACGCTCGCCGACAGCTGGCGCAGCGAACCGGGCACGCCCGTCTACTGCAAGGCCTACTACGGCGAAGTGCCCAAGGACGTGAGCTTGGACAAGACGATGGAATGGATCTTCCAGGCCCCGGGCGTTCCAGTACCTGCCGACCGCGTGAGGGAACTGACCGCCACGGCTGTCCGGGGCCCCGCGGGCGGCAGCTCCTCGGTCGACGCTTGGACCTGAGTGTCGGCGTACACGTGAACTTCAGCTCGTACGCCGACACTGAGTGCAGAACATCGCGGAAGAAGAGGTGGAACGGAACTCCTGACCGGGTCCGGACACCGACCCACCGCGGTGGTTCCGGCCACCAGCGGGGAGACAGACGCCTGCGGCTGCCGCCCCGACTGCGACTACTGCGGCTGAACCGACACCTGCACGAGGCAGAGAGACCTCGGCCGTCACACGGCCGGGGTCCTCTTCGGCCCAGACCATCTCCGCGAGCGTAGTCTTCCCAAAGCCCCCCCGCACCGTGCAGTCCGGCCACAACGGTGATCCCCACCGACCGCAACCGCCGTCGGCGGCCCAGCTCAGCCGCCACCTGCCGGACCTGTGCACGGTTGACTACCACCGCGGCATCTCCGGGGCCGCAGGCGGTGGTGGGTCCTCGGCCGTCGACGAAGACTTGACCTCGTGGAACAGCGCATACAAGGCCAGCAGCAGGGCTAGCTCACCGGATACGGGATGACCGGCAGGTCGACCTGCCGGTCTGGGTCACCGCAGCCTCCCGCACCGCTGTGCTGACCGGCTACGCCGGCGCGCATGCCCGGATTACCGGCCTCGACGACACCGACCTCACCCACGCGGCGCAACGCTTTCTCACCTGGCTCGCCGAACCCCACGACCGACGATGGATCATCATTCTGGACAACCTCGATGGTCCGGATGATCTGATCGGGTGGCGGCCTCCAGACATCGCCGGCGGACACACCGTGGTCACCACCCGACGCCGCGACAGCGCACTGCTGGCCGGCCGGCGTGCGTCGTCCTTCAATCCTGACCGTCAGCCCGGACCCTTGCGGTGATCGCCAGCGCTACGACCTCCCGGTCGTCTGGCGCACGCCGTGAAGACGGGTCCGATCATGGTCGCCGAGAACGGCGCACCGACATCGGTCGAAGGCCGGATGGGTGGTGAGTTGGCCAAGGCGGGCGACCCGCCTGATCCCGCGCAGGCGGCACAGTTGGCGGCCGGCAGCAGCCCCCGCACGTCGGTGCCGGCCCGTAGGCGCTTGAGGCCGTAGACGGCGCCCGCCAGCACCCAGACGCGACCGCACCGGTCTCACCCCGGCCGCCTTCGCGGCCAGCGAGGCCACGACCTGCCGCCCTCCGGCGACGTCTGCGTGGTGACCAGCGGCCACCGCGAGATTCGAGTGTTGTCCACAACACACAGACCATCACGCGGTGGCCGCCCTACAACCCGGGCCTGAACCAAGATCTCAAACGGGGCTAGAACATGGTGTTGTCGTTCGCGGAGGTCTCCGGCACGTCCTGGATCACATCCCAGTGCTCCACGACCTTCCCGTTCCGCACCCGGAAGAGATCCATGAACGCCGTACCGCGCTCACCGGGGGCGGTCAGGGCGTGGCTGTGGACCACGACGAGGTCGCCCTCGGCGATCACCCGCTTCCGTGAGAATGCCACCGCCGGGAACGCCTCGAAGTACGCACCGAGGCCCACCTTCGCGCCCTCCACCCCGTCGACGGCGAATGGGTTGTGCTGGTGGTATTCGGGCCCAAAGTAGCGGTCGATTGCCGACAGGTTCTTCCGCACTACGATTTCGTCGAAGGCCTCGGTGACCAGCTTCTTGCTGGACGCCGTGAGCCACGCGGGCCCCGGCTGCCGTGTGCGCGGCCAACTCTCCGTCGAGAACATGTCGTTGCCGTTCGCGGAGGTCTCCGGCACGTTCTGGCCCACGTCCCAGTGTTCGGCGATCTTCCCGTCCTGGAAGCGGAAGATGTCGAACACCGCCGCGCCCCGCGTGCCCGGCGTCCTCACCGTGTTCGAGTGGACCACCACCAGGTCGCCCTCGGAGATCACCCGCTTGACGTCGTACTCGGCGTCCGGGAACTGCTGGTGAAAGCCGACGCCCAGATTCTTCAGCGCCTCGGCGCCGTCCGGTGCGAACGGGTTGTGCTGGATGTAGTCGGGGCGTACGTAGCGGTCGACGACGTCGGTGTCGCCCTGCTCGAACACGCCCTTGAGGACGCGGACGGCGACGGCCTTCTGGTAGCCGAGGCGGGCGAAGGAGTCGTAACCGGCGTGATCGGCGGAGGCGGTCGGCGGTACTGCGGCGGCGGGCATGCCGGCGGCACCCAGCAAGGCGGTTGAGGCGAGGACTGCGACAAGTGCGCTGCGGGCACGCGTGGTAGGGGTCACGGGGTGGCGCTCCTTAAGGAGAATGGGACAGAAGGCCGGGACACTTTGAGACGGCTGCCCGGTTGGTGCTGCGGCCGGTTCAGGCTGTCTTGACCGCGGCGGCGACGACGTCGGTGAGCGGCTTGCTCGGGCGTCCGATGAGTCGTTGCAGGTCGGTGCTGGCGGTGAAGAGTTCGCCGCGGCTCACGCCGAGGTCGGAGTCGACCAGGAGGGCGGCGAACGGCGCGGGCAGTCCGGCGTCGAGCAGAAACCGAGCAGCGCAACGGCCAAGGTGTTCATCGCGAAGGTGTCGACCAGGTCGGTCGTTCCCTCGTGGATCATGGTCAGTCCTCCGTCGGTAGCAGGTCTGCTACCAGCGATCAGGTCGTCGTTTCCTGGATCACCAACTCCCGATTCGCTGTCGCATCGGCCGCACGGGCGGCCATGCTCAACAATCGCCTCACGCTCACCGAGCAATGGGCGAGAAGTACCCGGCGATCACATCGAGCGTTTCGATCTGCGTGCTGGACAGGGCCGCGGGTTGTGCGGGTCAGGCTTTGAAGCTGCTGAGCATGGTCAGGACCTGGTCGTAGGTGCCGGTGGCCTCGGCGTAGCGGGCGAACTTGGCGCCTTCCACGACGATTTCCTTGGCGTCGGGTTGGGCGTCCAGCAGTGTCAGTGTCTCGGTCAGGAACTCGTCCAGCGGCATGGCCTGCTCGTTGTCCTGCTGGCCCATCAGTCCGGTCCGGACCCCCGGCGGGGCCACCTCGATCACCTGGACGGGCGTGCCGGCCAGTTGGACGCGCAGGCTCTCGGAGAACGAGTGCAGGGCAGCCTTGGTCGCGTTGTAAGTCGGGGTCACCGGCCACGGCACGAACGCCAGCGCCGAGGTGACGTTCAGGACGGCGGCGTCGTCCCTGGTCACCAGGTGCGGCAGGAAGGCGTACGTCATCCGGATCGGGCCGAGCAGGTTGGTCGTGACGTGGTCCTCGGCGGTCGACAGGCAGGCCGGATCGAGCAGGTTCTCCGGCAGCATGATGCCGGCGTTGTTGACCAGCACGTTGAGCTGAGGATGGCTCGCGGCCAGGGTGCTTGTGGCGCGGGTGATCGACGCGGGGTCCGCCACGTCCAGGACGAGCGTCTCGATGCCCGGGTGCTCGGTGGCGATCTGGTCGAGCAGGTCCTTACGCCGGCCGGCGACGATCACCGTGTTGCCGGCCTCGTGCAGGCGCAGGGCCAGTCCGAGCCCGATACCCGAGGTGCCGCCGGTGATCAGGACCGTGTTTCCGGTGATCTTCATCGGAGTCCTTTCGTGGATACCCCCGGCTTCAGCCGGGGGAGGAAACGAAATCCCTGCGGAGCAGGGCACAGAGCTGGGATGCGCCGCAAGGGCGGATCCCAGTGCCCTGACCCGCAGGTTTGATCTCTACCTGCGGGTCTGGCTGGTTTGTGCGTGTGGCCGTGAACCATGTGAAGCGGGCGTTCAAGTACCGCTTCTGTCCCAGTGATGCGCAGGCGGCGGAGCTGTCGCGCACGTTCGGGTGTGTGCGCAAGGTCTACAACCTGGCGCTCGCCGCCCGCA
>NZ_JBQQCG010000178.1:0-5678 GCF_052245575.1 Streptomyces sp. 2A115
CCGGCATCTCACGCCACTGACTACTGGTGCGGAACCGCCAGATCACCCCCTCGAACTGCTCCCGCAGCCGCTCGGGGTACGGGCCGTACTCGCCTATCGGCAGGAACGGCTCGATCAACTTCCACTGCCCGTCGGTGAGTTGCCTGCGCGTCACGGTCATCTTCCTACCGGATCCGCCTTCCAGAGGTATCAGGATCGGCAAGATTGATCACGACGTCACACAGGCCCTAGGAATGGCCATCCGCCACCAAGATTGGGGTCTGTCGAGAAGTGCCGGTCACAGCCACTCGTTGATGGCCGCTACGACGACGGTCGCCTCGTAGCGGACGGCGGGTTTCTCGTACCTCGTGGCCACGGCCCGGTGCCTTGTGAGGCGGTTGATGCCGCACTCGACCGCGTACCGCTCCTTGTAGTCGGTCTTGTCGAACTTCGGTGGCCGACCGCCCCGGGAGCCGAGCCTCTTTCGGTTGCGAACCTGGTCGGCCTTGTCCGGGATGGCGCAGCGGATCCCGCGTCGGCGCGCACGCGCGGTGGGCGAGCCCCGCCGGTCCAGCACGCCGCCGGGGCGCGGAAAAGGGGGATCTGCAGAAGGAGCCGCCCGGAGGCATCGCCACCGAGCCGGACGGCCACGGCCGGGACGCTCGCGCGGCGGCCTGACCACCAAGCTGCACCTGGCCGTCGAGCAGGGACAGAAGCCGATGTCGATCGTGATCACGGCCGGACAGCGCGGGGACTCCCCGCAGTTCAAGCCCGCCCTGAAGGCGATCTGTGTGCCCCGCGTCGGGCCGGGTCGACCGCGCACCCGGCCCGACCGCGTGCGGGCAGACAAAGCGCACGTCTCCCGGCGGAACCGCGCCTAACTGTGTCCACGCTGCTCCGGCCTTGTCAGCCGTCGCGGTCCGTGCCGACGAGGACGAAGGCCATCGTGACCGGCTGGTCGCTGCGGTTGCGCCAGCCGTGGCGGGTGCCGTTCTGAATCACGATGTCCCCGGCCGATAGGCGGGTGCGGTGGCCATCGTCGAGTTCAAGGACGATCTCGCCCTGGAGCACGATGCCGTAGTCCACGGTCGGCGTCGTGTGCATGCCGTCGGGCTCCATGAGGTCCGCGATGCCGGGCGAGTCGGCCCGCTGCTCCCGGTCGAAGGCGACAGGGTCGAACGCCGGGTCGGCCATCGCGGTGTCCGGCGGGAGGGTCAGGACGACGAACCGCGTGCCGCCTGGCGCCGGGAGCAGGCTGGTGACCTTCGGCGTGGGGTCCTCCCCGGTCCGGCTGACCTTCTCGCCGGGTTCGGTGGCCCACGGCAGGCGGGACGCCCAGCCCGGCAGGCTGGTGAACTCCCGGCTGCGCGGGATGGGGCCGTCGCTGACGACGACCGACCTGCCGTTCTCGTCATGGCCGGTGACGACTCTGCGCATGCGTCTCTCCTCGGTCGGGTCCGACGGATCCGCCAGGTCCGCCGGATCCGTCGAATGGGTTGGGTCAGTCGGACCGGCCGCTGCCGGGGACGGTCGAGGCCTCGAGCGCGGTCGCCCAGGCGTCCAGGAGATCCGCCATCGTAGGGGCGGGCGCCCGGAGCAGGGCCGATGCCACCGTGCGTACGAACAGCCGGTGACGGTCGTCCGTGAGGTACTCCGCCGGGGACTTGCCGTCCACCCGCGCCAGCAGCAGCGCCGGCAGCAGTGACGCGGCCCGCGCCTCAAGGGCCGGCCTGGGCTCCCAGTCGACGCACCGGACGTACTCCTCGGCCAGCACCCCGGCGGAGCCGAGGAGATCGGCTCGGTGGCCGGGTACCACCAAGCTCTTGAGGAGCAGATGGTTGACGCAGAAGGCCAGGTCGAAGGCCGGGTCTCCGTACCAGGCGCACTCGGCGTCCAGCAGCACGGGCCCCGGCGGGCCGACGAGGATGTTCTTGGGGCTGACGTCGCCGTGCACCAGAGCCAGGTGGGTCGTGGCCGTACGGTCGGCGAGGCCCTGGAGGATGTCGCTGAGACCGGGGTGTGCGGCAGCGGTGGCCAGCAGGTACGGCTCGATGCGCAGCGCGTGGAAGTTGTCGTCGGTGGCGAACTCCGCGGCGAGGGCGGCGTCGCCCGCGCTCGCCGCGTGCAGGGTGCCGAGCAGCTCTCCGACGGCCGCAGCGGTCGGCACCTCCACTTGGCCGCCGAGTAGCTGCGCCTTCCACACCGGATACTGCTCAGGGGGCAGGAACGCCATCGCGAAGAGGCCGGCATCGGCGTCGTGGGCCAGCAGCTCAGGCACACTGTCCGGCCGTTGCCGGGAGGCGAACCCCATCCACGCCCATTCGTAGGCGTTGCGCGACACCGGTGCCTGCCAGTCAGCGGCGACCCGCAACCGGGCCAGGGCCCGCTTGACGCACAGGGAGCGTCCCGGCAGGTCCACCCGCCACAGGTCGGACGAGACGCCGCCGGCCAGCGGCGTCCAGCGTGCGGCCTCGCTGGGGCCGGCGAGCCTGTGGGTGAGCAGGAAGTCGGTCAGCGAGGAGTCGGGCACTGGGGCCGGGCTCACCGGCGCGGAGGGCGAGCTCATCGCCGGTCACCCGACTCAGTGGTCAGACCGCGAGGGCTGTTGCAGGCGTGCGCCGGTGCCTCGCCCGCCAGGATCCGTACGACTTCCTCGGCGGCGCGGCGGCGCAGTTCCATGACCGAGGCGTCGGAGGAGAAGGCGATGTGCGGGGTGAGGAGAGCGCCTGGCTGGTCCAGCAGCCCGGCGGGGACGTGCGGCTCGGTTTCCAGGACGTCGAAGGCGGCACCGTCCAGGTGCCCGCTGTCCAGGGCCTTGACGACCGCGCCGGTGTCCACCAGGCCGCCCCGGCTGACGTTGACCAGCAGGCCGCCCGGTGGCATCAGCGCCAGTTGCTCGGCTCCGATGATGTGACGTGTGCTGGGCGTGAGCGGCACGTGGAGGATCACCACGTCGCTGCGGCGCAGCAGTTCCTCCAGGCCCGTCATCTCCACTCCGGGGGCGTCCTTCGGCGGGTGGGGGTCATGGGCGAGGATCCGGCAGCCGAAGGCGCCGAGCTTGCGCACGGTGGCGCGCCCGATGCGCCCGTATCCGACGATGCCGCAGGTCAGCGTCGACAGTCGGCGCAGCCGGGCGCCGGCGGGGTCCCAACGGCCCGCGCGGACCTCCCGGTCGGACACGGCCAGGCCGCGTGTCCAGGCCAGCACCATGCCGACGGCGTGGTCGGAGACCTCTTCGACGCAGTAGTCCGGCACGTTGGTGACCCACACACCGCGCTCGGTGGCGGCGTCCACGACGATGTTGTCGAGCCCGACCCCGAGCCTGGCCACGATCCGCAGATCCGGCGACGTGCCGATGGCGGTGGCGGAGACGGGGGCCCAGCAGGTCAGGATCCCGGCGGGCCGGTGCTCGGCCACCAGTTCCTCGATCGCCTCGGCGGAGGCGGGATCGGCGGGGCCGGTCACCAGGGTGTGGCCCGCCTCCTCTATGACCGATCGCTCGACGGAGTCGTCGGGCCAGGCGTAGTCGGTGAGCAGCACGATGCCGGGGCGGCTCGGTGGTTTCATGGCAGGTCGTCCTCGCAGAATCGTGCGGCCGCAGCGGACGGCCGGGCGTCACACCCGGTCGCATCCGGTGAGCAGGTTTGATCGCCACCCGGAAAGCGGCCTTCGGCATGTCCGATGGTGCCGTCGGCCGCCACGGGTGAGGTGGAGGGGGTCGCTGGGTTCGGGTCGGGTCGCCGGTGCTCACCGACTTGTGGTCGGTGCGGGCGCCGCGGTACGCCCCTGGAACGGGTCACGATATGTCGGGGCACGTCGAATCACTGTGTCATAGCCACGCGGTGCTAACGATAGCATTCCGGGTCTTCGACGCGTCAAGAGTGCGCCGCGCGGCCGATCGCCGGCATCCTTGCGGCAGGGTCCGCTCAGAGCCGGGGATCCGGTCATCACGGGAAATCGATGAACGCCGAAGAAATCCGGTGTTCACATCTTGACGCGCCGGAGACTTCCCCCTCATGGTTTCTGCCAGCGCCGCCCGTGTGACCGATAAGTGTCCGCACGAGGTCCGCTGTCGAAGACGCCATAGCCACGGACGTCCCCGACGGGCGATATACGGCTGAATTCCGCATGCGGTGTCCGACCGCGCGGCAGACCGTCGCTCCCATTCCACCGGTCGACGGCAGCATGGCCGTCGCCGACTCGAGTCCGTGTTCAGTTCACCGCTTCTCGTCATCGCCCGTACGGCCCCGTACGGGCGATGGATCCGCCGCGGCCTGCCGTGGCCCATTCCTCCCCAGGAGCCGCTATGACTCACGCAGCGCAAGTCGACACCGGCGCGGTGCCCGCAAGCGACACGCAGGAAAAGAGCCGTGCCCCCATTTCCCGTCCCATGATCGGGGTGGGATTCCTGCTGGTGGTCCTCTCCTACATGGTCAACGCGATGGACCGCCAGGTCTTTCCTCCGCTGCTGCCCAACATCCGTGCGGAGTACGGGTTCTCCTTGGAGCAGGGCGGGTTGCTGGC
The DNA here is from genome assembly GCF_052245575.1 of Streptomyces sp. 2A115. Taxonomy (NCBI): domain Bacteria; kingdom Bacillati; phylum Actinomycetota; class Actinomycetes; order Kitasatosporales; family Streptomycetaceae; genus Streptomyces; species Streptomyces sp. 2A115. Next base: position 4,504 of record NZ_JBQQCG010000178.1, read on the forward strand.
GACGAACTTCACCCTCGGTATGGCCCTGGCCGGCCTGCCCGCGGGCTATCTCCTGGACCGCTTCCGCCGCAAGACCGTGCTGCTGGCCAGCATCGTGATCTACTCCCTGGGCACGATGGCCACCCCGCTGGCCACCGGTTTCGCGGACATGACCCTGTACCGGGTCGTCTCGGGCTTCGGTGAGGGCATGCAGTCCGCCGCCATCTTCGCGGCGATCGGCGCGTTCTTCGCCCACCGGCGCGGCCTCGCCTTCGGCATCATCGGCGTGGGCTACTCGATCGGCGTGTTCATCGCCCCGCTTATCGGCGTCCAGCTCATGAGCACGCACGGCACCTGGCACTCGCCCTTCTACCTGTTCGGCGCGGCAGGGCTGCTGATCGCCGCCGCCTGTCTCTTCCTCGTGAAAGCCGGTCTGACCGAGCACTCCGCCGAGAAGGTGGCCTCGACCAAGACCTACGAGTACATGCCGGCCTCCGCATACAACCGCAACACCGTCGCCCTGGCCGTCCACTCGGTCATCGGCGGTGTGGTCCTCTACGGGTTCCTCGGCCTCTACCCGACGTACCTCATCACCTCGCTGCACTACACCGCCGGACAGGCCGCGCTGGCCATGAGCTGCCTCGGTTTCGGCGGTATGACAGCCGTGTTCGGCGGCTGGCTCGGCGACCGCTTCAACCAGCGCAACCTGCTGATCCTCAGCCTGCTGGCCGTCTCCGCCATCAGCGTGTGCATCTACCAGACACAGGTCGGCGTCGGCATGCAGTGCGTGTTCGCCTTCTTCATGGGGGCCTTCGGGCTGGGCTTCATCTACCCCAACACCAACAGCGCGATACAGCGGGCCGTCCGCCCCACGCAGATCGGACGCGCCTCCGGCCTCTTCGTCACCAGCTACTACGGACCAGCGGCCTTCTCGGGCCTGCTCTTCGCCACCCTGGTGGACTCCTTCGGCTGGAGTGGGGCCGGGCTGCTGCAGGTCACGATCCTGCCGCTCGTGGGCGTCGCCGCCCTTGCCTTCGTCCGCACCTCGCAGTTCAACAACGCGGTCCGCTAGCGAGCCGGCCGGCCGGAGATCTGCCGCCGTGGTGCACCGGGTCCCGCCCGGTGCCCCACGGCGGCATTGCCCCGGCGGGACGAACGGAGGCACCGCCGACATGTCACCGGGCCTTGTCACCACC
>NZ_JBQQCG010000179.1:0-5572 GCF_052245575.1 Streptomyces sp. 2A115
ACCCGATGGGGCCGCCGTTGACGCCTCCCATACGGCGGCCCGTACGCTTTTGACGGAACCCATACGCCGGACTCCCCCGCGGGTGCCGGACCAGCTCCTCCCGGGGAACGCCGACGGCCCACACCGGGACCGGACGCTGTTGGTAAATCGGGGGTGGGCGTGACGACGGCCTGCACGTCCCTGTTGGGGTTGTGCAGGCCGTCGTCGTGTCGAGGGGTGGGTTCGGTGTCGTTGCGTGGGGTGGATCTGGGGGAGATCCCGGAAGAGACCGCTCGGCTGGCACGTGCGGTGTTCCCGAAGGGCTGCCTGGTGATGCGTGTGCGGGATGTGCTCGGCCCGGTGTTCTCGGATGCCGATTTCGAGGAACTTTTCCCGGTCAGGGGGCGGCCGGTGGTGTCTCCGGCCCGGCTTGCGCTGGTGTCGGTGTTGCAGTTCGCCGAGGGGCTGACCGACCGGCAGGCCGCGCATGCGGTCCGCTCGCGTCTGGACTGGAAGTACGCCCTTTCACTGGAGTTGGCCGACACCGGATTCGACTTCTCGGTGCTCAGCGAGCTACGACTCCTCCGGCAGCGATAAGCATTTACCGCAGCCCGGTGCACACCGAAGCTGCACCGAGTCGCTGAACTGCACATTCGCGACTCCTTCCACACTATGGCGCCATCGGTGATACACATGGCGCCATATTTGGCTCCACATGGCGCCACTCATGTGCCATGATGGCGTCCAGGTGGTGCGCTGCTCGGCCTCGCAGGCCGAAGGGTGCGCGTTTCGCGGAGTGAGCCATCAAAGGGGCCGGATCATGGAGACAGCACAGAACCAGCAGCAGGCGGCACCCGGCGCCTTAACCGCCTTCGCCCGCTTCGTGCTCTGCGGCGGCGGGGTGGGGCTCGCCTCCAGCTTCGCCGTGGCGGCCCTCGCCTCCTGGATCCCCTGGGTCCTGGCCAACGCCCTGATCACCGCGGTCTCCACGCTCCTCGCCACCGAGCTGCACGCCCGCTTCACCTTCGGCGCGGGCGGGCGCGCGACCTGGCGCCAGCATGCGCAGTCGGCCGGGTCCGCAGCGGCCGCGTACGCGGTGACCTGCGTGGCGATGCTTGTCCTGCACCAGCTGGTGGCGGCGCCCGGTGCGGTGCTCGAGCAGGTCGTCTACCTGTCCGCCTCCGCACTCGCCGGTGTCGCGCGGTTCGTGGTGCTGCGCCTCGTCGTCTTCGCGCGGAACCGCTCGCAGACCGCGGCCAGCGTCCGCACCGCCCGTCCCGTGCCCGCGACCGTGGCCCGCGCCTCGGCCGGCCGCGCGGTGCTCTGCCACGCCACCTGACCGTTACGCAGGGCGACGTCCCGCAGGCCAGCATACGTAAAATGCTCGATAATCTGCGGGTTTGTAACTCCTGAAGGTGGCTGGCTGTCGAGGGGGCGGGCAGTCGCTGGACCTCAACGGCGCCTACACCGCGGGACCGCTCGCCGAGAGCATCGATACCAAAGCCGACAGCAATTACCTGGTGCAGTTCAAGATGGCCGACGACGCCACCGAGTCCTTACTTCCGCGACGCCTGCCTGCGTGCGCCCGGCGTGCTGATGAGCACGACACACGGTGGAGTCCACACCCACCATGGACCAGTCGATCCGGCCGTCCGCGTCGGCATCAGCCTGGACAGCCCGGAAGATCCTCTCTGCCCGCTCCCGAACCTCCTTGGCAGGTCTTGTCACAAGATGCCGGCCCGCATACGGAACAGGATCCCTTGACGACCTGCCAGTGATCCTTCCACCGTCCACCCCGACCGGTGTTCTTCGGGAAGTGCGGCTCCAACTGAGCCCACTGAGGATCAGTTGGATCCCCCCGCCCCAGATGGCGCTGAACGATCGACAGTCCGGCTCGTCACTGACCCCATCGGACAGACCCTGGGCGTCGTCTTCGCCGGACGGGGCGCTGGGTCAGCCGCCGACGTGGATGCCGGGGCGGCGGTCGGGGTCGGGTTCGTTGCTGCGGATGATCTCGCGGGTGACCGGAGCGGTATCGCCGCGGCCGAGCAGGAAGTAGCGGAACATGTGCATCAGGGGGCTGCCTTCGGCCCACGCGAAGTAGCAGTGCGGCTGAACACCGGTGACGTTGCGCAGGGCGAGCAGGATCGCGGCGATCGCGTTCGGTGCGGCCGGTGCCTCGGCGCGCAGGATGCGGTAGCCGTCGACCTCGACGCCGCGTACGGCGAGGACTTCACTGAAGTCGGACGGGTCGACCACGTCGATTTCCACGAACAGCACATCGGCCGGGGCGGGCACCGGATTACTGCCGCGCTGCTCCCGCTCCTTGCCGGAGTACTCGGCGCCGTCGCCCGCCTCACGCCGGTTGGCGATGATGTTGATGGAATTGTCGTGGGCGAGGGTGTCGGTGATGAACCGGCGGGCAGCCTCGTCGAAGACAATGCGGTCGGCGCGCAGTTCGGTGGTGCGCGACACCCGGGAGATCAGCGACACGGCGATGATGCCGGCGATGAACATCCCCGAGATGGCGATGCCGTCGGGCTTGTCGACGATGTTCGCCACCAGGGCGTAGAGCAGGACCGCAGTGAGACCTGCGAAGCCTGTGGCGGTCGCGCGCCGGCGGCGGCGTACGACCGAGACGGTGACGGCGAAGGCGCCGGAGACCATCATGGCCAGGATGCCGGTGGCGTAGGCGCCGGCCTGGGCGTCGACGTCGGCGTCGAACGCGATGGTGATGAGAACACAGAGGGCGGTGTAGACCATCACGACCGGGCGTACCGCGCGGCCCCACTCCGGGGCCATGCCGTAGTGGGGCAGGTACCGCGGGACGATGTTGACCAGCCCCGCCATCGCGGAGGCGCCCGCGAACCACAGGATCAAGATGGTGCTGACGTCGTAGACCGTGCCGAACGCCTCCCCGACGTGCTCGTGGGCCAGCCAGGCCAGGGCCCGGCCGTTGGCCCCGCCGCCGGGCTCGAACTCCTTGTGAGGAATAAGGACGGTAGTCACGAAGGTCGCGGACAGGAGGTAGACGCTCATGATGAGCGCGGCGGTGGTCAGCAGCCTGCGGGTGTTGCGGATCCGCGAACGCAGCCGCTGCTCAGCGTCGGCGCCCTCGGCGGACACCAGCGGCATCATGCTCACCCCGGTCTCGAAGCCGGACAGCCCCAGCACCAGCAGCGGAAACGCCACCAGCGCCGGCCCCGCCAGATCACCGAACCCGCCTCCGCCCTCGCCAAGCGCGTCCGTCCACGCCGACCACGCCCCAGGCGTGGTGAACACGTCCACCAATCCGACGGCGATAATCACGGCGTTGAGGACCAGGAAGACCGCGACCAACGGGATGGCCACGCTGACCGCTTCGCTGAACCCGAGCAGGAACACCCCTCCGAGCACCAGCAACAGCGCCACCGTGATGGCCACCTCGTGACCGTGCAGGGCATGGGGCAGGTAGGGGTTTTCCACCATGTGGACGGAGGCGTCCGCGGCGGACAAGGTGATCGTGATGATCCACGACGTGGCCACGAAGCCGAGCAGGACCAGCACGAACAGCTTGCCCCGCCAAAACGGCAGCAGATCCTCCAGCATCGCCACCGACCCGGCTCCGTGCGGACTCTCCCGGGCCACCCGCCGATACATCGGCAACATCCCCACTAGCGTCAACGCCACGATCAGCAACGTCGCCAACGGCGACACCGCCCCGGCCGCAAGCGCCGCGATAGCCGGGACATAGGCCAGGCTGGAGAAGTAGTCCACCCCGGTCAGACACATCACCTTCCACCAGGCGTGCGGCTCGGCATGCCCCTCACCTGCCGCCGGCCCGACCGGCTGCACCCGATGATGCAACAACCACCGCGCCAGACTCCCGGTCGGCTGCTCCCGAAGAGCGGGACTGTCCACCACTTCCGGCACCGCCAGCTCGTTGGCGTCCTTCATATCCCCCACGTGTCCCCCCATTTGCCTTGCCTACCTGCGCAGCGCACCCGGTCCCACCAGTCACCGCACCCGACGATCATCGAGTATGCGGATCTCAGCCCTGGCAGCTGCATCCGGGGTGGGCACACGGTCGGTTGGGCTCGTCCTCAGCCCTGTTCTCCTCCCAGCCTCACCCCGTTGAGGGTGCTGAAACCGCGCCAGGCTGAGCATGGTCAAGACCGGAAGAACATCTCCATCAGGCCGGCGGCGATCAGGACCCATGCCGCGATCACTAGCAACCACACCGTTTCGGTCACCACTCCGACGGCGCCCAGGAACATCACGATCAGAAGCAGGGTGTATTCGGTGCGCCGGATGCTGCGGTACGGGTCTTCAGGCTCGGTCATTCCGCCGACTTCCTCAGCGTCAAAGGGCTCAACGGATACATCGACTGCCTACGGCTGGGATCACGGACTCGGCATCGGGAGACACTCCAGGCACACGAGGCCCACTTCGGACCGCTGCGGCAGTTCACCGTCGCCAACTCCAACCACACCGCCCAGACGCGGGCCCTGCACGCCTACCTGAGGTGGCGCAACGCCAACGCCCGCCATCCCGACGTCCTCGCCGCTCAACGCCGTGAACGTGCCCGGATCCGCAGTGAGAAGGGCATCCGGTGGGGCGGGCGACCGCTTGCCACTGCGGTCTGACCCACAGCGCGGTTTGCAACACCGCCCCAATCTGGACTCGTCGTTCCGCAGACCATCCGCGATGATCTCCACGCCACTACACGGTCAGGCCAGGCCGAACCATGGCAGGCACTCCGGCAAACCTTCCATCTTCACGGGGACCAGTTGGTGTTGTTGCCACTGTTCAGCAGTGAGGCGGAGCCTGCGCAGCACGGCGGGCTTGGCACGTACGGCATGACGCTCAATGCCGTCCTCGCGATAGCCGAGCTTGCGCGAAACCTCCAGCGAGGCTGTGTTCTCCGCATATGCTCCAGAAACAGCGTGCTGTGCACCGAGTCCAGCGAAGGCCAGGTGGAGGACAGCCGCGCGCATCTCAGTCCCCAGGCCCTGGCGGTGGTGGGCCCTGCCCAGCCAGGAACCAGTGCCTACTTCACGGCGGACCGAGAAGTCCCGGGCACCGGTGCCCTGGGTACCCACGACAATCCCGTCGCGCACGGCCACCAAAATCAGCTCCCAGTTCTCCGGCTGCCACTCGCCCCAGCAGCGCCAGTGGTACTGCAGGACGCTCCGAGCACGCTGCTCGGGCTCGACATCGGTCCATGCCACGGTGAACGGCTGCACCGCCGGGTCATGCACACCATCGGCGGCCAATGAAGCCAACGCGGCGAGATCATCCAGATTCGGCAACCGCAGCTCCAGCCGCGGCGTGGTCAACCGCAGGCCCGCAAGCGGCCAGTGGGTAAGCAGGGTCATGACCGGGGATTCTTCTCGCCCCCGGCCAACGTGACCACTGGATTTTCGAGAGGAGGCGTGTTGCGGCCGTTTTCTACGCCCAACGCGGTGGACCTATTCGGTCAGGGCACTAGTAGGGCTTGGTCAGGTGCGTATTGGTGTGGGTATGTCGTGGTGGCAGGTGGGGCAGGCACCGGTCCAGAGGGCGAGGAGTGTCTGCAGCTCGCGGACGACCTGGTAGAGGCTCAGGCCGGCGC
>NZ_JBQQCG010000018.1:0-154006 GCF_052245575.1 Streptomyces sp. 2A115
TTTCCCCGCGCCCTTTCAGGGGCGCGGGGAACCGCGCGCTCAGCCCGGAACCAGCCGCGGACGACGGTCACCAGCGGCCTTCCACCTGCTCCTTGATCCGCCGCTCGTACAGGTCCGAGATCGCCGCGAGCGTCTCCGCGGGCAGCGGCGGCAGCTTCCCGGCGGCCGCGTTCGCGCGGGCCTGCTCCGGCGAGCGGGCCCCGGGGATCACCGTGGTCACGCCCGGCTGCTGGACGATCCAGGCAAGCGCCAGCTGGGCCGGGGTGCGGCCCTCCGGGGCCAGGGCGGAGAACTCGGCCGCCGCCTCGACACCGGTGGCGTAGTCGACGCCGGAGAAGGTCTCGCCCTGGTCGAAGGCCTCGCCGTGGCGGTTGAACGTCCGGTGGTCGTTCTCCGCGAAGACCGTGTCCTTCGTGTACTTGCCGGAGAGCAGCCCGGAGGCGAGGGGGACACGGGCGATGATGCCGACGCCGGCTTCCCGCGCGGCGGGCAGGACCTGCCGAAGAGGCTTCATGCGGAACGGGTTGAGGATGATCTGGACGCTGGCCACGCCCGGGCGGGCGATCGCCGTCAGCGCCTCGTCGCACGTCTCGACGCTCACGCCGTACGCGGCGATCCGCTGCTCCTCGACAAGGGTGTCCAGAGCGTCGAACACCTCGTCGGACGAGTACACCGGGGTCGGCGGGCAGTGCAGCTGTACCAGGTCGATGCGGTCGACACCGAGGTTGCGGCGCGAACGGTCGTTCCAGGCACGGAAGTTGTCCAGGACGTAGTTCTCCGGGACCTGGTCGACTCGGCGGCCCATCTTGGTCGCGACCAGTACGTGGAGGTCGGGCCGGCTGCGCATGAACGTGGCGATGGTCTCCTCGCTCCGCCCGTCGCCGTACACGTCGGCCGTGTCGAAGAACGTCACCCCCGACTCGGCGGCGGCCTCCAGGACCGCGAGGGCGTCCTTCTCGTCCACGTCGCCCCAGTCGGCACCGAGTTGCCAGGTGCCGAGTCCGACGACCGATGCGTGCTGTCCTGACCTGCTGAATTCGCGCTCGTCCATGGGATCAGTCTGGCACCCGGCCCGCTCCCGTCCGGACGCCGCCCCCGACAACGAGGCCATCGAGGCGACGACGGCGGACGCGGCTGCTCCGGTGATCTCCCGCGCCCTGCCCGTCTGTCCTCCGTCGGTCCTCTCCTCACCGGTCAGGAACCCAGGCGCCCCCGTGGAACGTTGTCCGGGCAAGGCCCCTCGGGGCGCGCACCGTGACCCAGCACCCCGACAGGCGGCACCGATGAGCGAGTTGGTACCCGGAGGCAATCTGCCCCTGCCGGGCGGCACCCTGACCCTCCAGGTGCCCGGCCCGTTCGACGTGTCCGCGCTGATCACCGACGACAGCGGCAAGGTGCGCGGCGACGGTGACTTCGTGTTCTACAACCAGCCGACCGCGCCCGGCGCCCAGCTCCACGGCGAGACGCTCACCGTCGACCCGCGCGGGCTGCGGGCCGGGGCGAGCCGCGTCACCGTGGTCGTCAGCCCCGCCGATCCCGGCACCCCGCTGGGCCGGCTGCCCGCGCCGACCCTGCGGGTGACCGGTTCGGGCGGCCGCCTCCTCGCCCGGTTCACCCCGGCCCGTCCCCAGCAGGAGACCGTGCTGCTGCTCGCCGAGATCTACCGGCGCGGGACCACCTGGAAGCTGCGCGCACTGGGCCAGGGGTACGCGGACGGACTGGCCGGGATCGCGCGGGACTTCGGGGTCGAGGTCAGCGAGGACGCCGGTGCGGCAGCGGGCGGCGCGGCTCCGGGCGGAGGCTCGGTGCCCGGAGGCTCCCGGACCGCCGGTGTCACGACGGCCTTGAGCGCCGCGCGTGCCGGGCTCGGGCGGCTCCGGGGCGCCGGCCGTACACCGGCGGGGCGCACCGCCCCGGCACCGGCCGGGGTCCCCCGTTCCCCCTCCGTCGTAACCCCTCGTACCGCTCCCACCGCAAGCGCGCCCGACGGCTACCTCGGCCTGGTGAACTCCGCCCGTGCCGCCGCCGGCTCCCCGCCCGTCTCCCTGGACGCCCGGCTGACCGCCGCGGCGCGGACGCACGCCGCGGGCATGGCCGCACAAGGGCGCCTGGGTTCGGAGGGCGCGGACGGGCTCTCGGTCCACCAGCGCGTCACCGCGGGCGGCTACGCCTATCTCACGGTCGGCGAGCACCTCGTCTCCGGTCCGCGCACCCCGGCGGAGTTCGTGGAGTACTGCCTCTCGGGCGAGCAGTCGCGGCGTACGCTCCACGACCCGGCGTTCACCGAGGCGGGCGTGGCGTACGTGGCCGACAACCGCTCCGGCACCCTCTACTGGACGGCTCTGTGGGCCCGCCCCCTCACCCCGGCAGGACTGGCGCGGACGGCCGCCGAGGTCATCGCGCTCACCAACGCCGAACGAGCCTCGGCCGGCCTGCCGCCGCTCGCCGGAGATCCGCTGCTCGCCGCTGCGGCGCAGGCGCACAGTGCGGACATGGTGACCCGCGCGTTCTACTCCCACACCTCCCCCGACGGCAGCGAGCCCTGGCACCGGGCCGCCGCCGCGGGCAGCACCCGACGCACCATCGGCGAGAACATCGCATGCGGCCAGCGCTCCCCCGCCGAGGTCGTGGACGGCTGGATGAACAGCCCCGGGCACCGTGCCAACATCCTCAAGCCGGCCTTCACCCACATAGGCGTCGGCTTCGCGGGCGGCGGCTCGGCGGGCACGTACTGGACGCAGCTCTTCGGCGCCTGACCGAACCCGTCATCGACGCTGGTCAGGGGCCTGTTAACGATGATGACAACGGTCACCGGTGCAGCCTTTGCCGATCTCCGCGAGGTGCGCTTCACTGCGGGGGTCGGACATTGGATCGAGGGGGACACACATGACCAGCGCGCACCACGACCACGATCACGGGTCGGGGGGGCACGCGGGGCACTCGCACGGTGTGGCCGCCGACGCGGACCGCCGGTGGCTCGCGATCGCCCTGACGCTGATCACCTCGTTCATGGCGGCCGAGGTCGTCATCGGCATCCTCGCCCAGTCGCTCGCCCTGATCTCCGACGCGGCGCACATGCTCACCGACGCCGTGTCCATCGTGCTGGCGCTGATCGCGATGCGGCTGGCCGCGCGGCCGGCCCGCGGCGGCTTCACGTACGGCCTCAAGCGTGCCGAGATCCTCTCCGCGCAGGCGAACGGGCTGACCCTGCTGCTGCTCGGCGCCTGGCTGGCGTACGAGGCGGTGCGGCGGCTGATCGATCCGCCCGCGGTGGAGGGCGGGCTGGTGTTCGGCACGGCCCTGGCCGGGATCGTGGTGAACATCGCGGCGGCCTGGTGCATATCGAAGGCCAACCGGACCTCGCTCAATGTCGAGGGCGCCTACCAGCACATCCTCAACGACCTGTTCGCGTTCATCGGCACCGCGATCGCCGGTCTCGTCGTACTCCTGACCGGGTTCGCGCGGGCCGACGCCATCGCCACACTGGTCGTGGTGGTCCTCATGGCCAAGGCGGGCTACGGGCTCGTACGGGAGTCGGGGCGGATCTTCCTGGAGGCGGCGCCCGCGCACCTCGACCCGGACAGCATCGGGGACCGTCTGGTCGCGCACCAATTGGTCTCCGAGGTGCACGACCTGCACGTCTGGACCATCACATCAGGGCAGCCCGCCCTGTCCGCGCACGTCCTGGTCGACCCCGTGGCGGACTGCCACACGGTGCGCCGGGACCTGGAGAAGATCCTGCAGAGCGACTACGAGATCAGCCACACAACGCTCCAGATCGACCACGCCCCCGCGGAGGTTCTGGAGGTCCGCACCCGCGTCGACGACGACGGCTCGCACTGCGAGGCCCCGCACGGCCCGGTGCACCGCGACGAGCCGCACGCCCACTGAGCGGCAGTGGCTCCTGGGCCGGTGACGGCCATGATTCGCCGAGGGCAGAACGCAATGACCTCCCTGAAGCGCGCCCCGCTTCCTAGGGTGGAGCAGTGAGCAGCCACGCGCCCGACCAAGCCCGTGTCATTCCCCTGCGCCCCGTGCCGACGGAGCCCACCGAGCCGACGCCCAAGGAGCCCTTGTGGCGGGACGTCGTCGGTGACGTCCTGCGGCGCGAACGGCTCGCCCAGGAGCGGACGCTCAAGGACGTCGCCGACTCGGCCCGCATCTCGATGCCGTACCTCTCCGAGTTGGAGCGCGGCCGCAAGGAGGCCTCGTCGGAGGTTCTCGCCGCGGCCGCGCACGCGCTCGGCCTCGGGCTCGCCGATCTGCTCGCCCTGGCCCACGGCCGACTCGCACAGCCGACTCGGCCGGCCCGTCCGCTGAGGTCTCGCATCGCGCCCCGGCCCACCGAGACGCAGTCCCGGCCGGGCGACGTGCGCCTCGCCGCCTGAGGCGCTGAAGCCCGAGGCGTTGGAGTCCGAGGCGCTGAAGCCCGAGGGCGCTTGGACCGTCTGATGGCTGTCTGGCGGCACCGCGACGCCGCAAGCCTGAAGAGACAACCGTCAGACGGCCATCAGACAACCCTCGCACAGCCCGTCAGGCGGCGGACAGCATCCTTCGGCCGACCACCTCGTCGGCGAGCCCGTACTCCACCGCCTCCTGCGCGGTGAAGACCTTGTCGCGGTCCATGTCGGCGCGGAGGGTCTCGACGGTGTGGTGGGTGTGCAGGGACAGGACCTCCTCCACCTGGGAACGGATGCGGATCATCTCCTTGGCCTGGAGGCTGAGGTCGGAGACCGTGCCCCGCGCACCACCGCTCGCGGGCTGTCCGAGCAACACCCGGGCGTGCTCCAGGATGAAGCGCCGTCCGGAGTCTCCCCCGGCCAGCAGCACCGCCGCGGTGGAGGCCGCCTGTCCGATGCAGAACGTCGAGATGGGCGCACTGACGAAGGTCATCGTGTCGTAGATGGCCATCAGTGAAGTGAACGAGCCGCCGGGCGAGTTGAGGTAGATCGCGATCTCCCGCTCGGGGCCCGACGACTCCAGGTGGAGCAGCTGGGCGATGACGACGTTGGCGACCCCGTCGTCGATCTCGGTGCCGAGGAAGATGATCCGCTCGGACAGCAGCTTGCTGTAGATGTCGTACGCCCGCTCGCCCTGCGGGGTGCGCTCGACGACGTTCGGGATCGTGTACTGGCTCATCTCGATCCCGTACCGACCCATGGCGTCCATGTCTCCCATGCGCCCCATGTCAGAGTCCCATCCGTCGCTTCGAGGTGGCCGGACGGACGTCGTCGAGGGACTCGACGACGCGGTCGACCATGCCGTACGCCATCGCCTGCTCGGCGGTGAACCAGCGGTCGCGGTCACCGTCGCGGGAGACCGTCTCCTCGGTCTGGCCGGTGTGTTCGGCGGTGATCCGCTCGATGGTCTGCTTGGTGAACTGCAGGTTCTCGGCCTGGATGGCGATGTCGGCGGTGGTGCCGCCGATACCGGCCGAGGGCTGGTGCATCATGATCCGCGCGTTCGGCAGCGTGTAGCGCTTGCCGCGTGTGCCGACGGTGAGCAGGAACTGCCCCATGCTCGCGGCGAATCCCATGGCCAGGGTCGACACGTCGTTGGGAATGAGCCGCATCGTGTCGTAGATCGCCAGTCCCGCGTGGACGGAACCGCCCGGGCTGTTGATGTAGAGGCCGATATCGGTGCGGGAGTCCTCCGCGGAGAGCAGGAGCAACTGGGCGCAGACGCGGTTCGCGGAGACCTCGTCGACCTGGGTGCCGAGGAAGACGATGCGCTGGTTGAGGAGTTGGGCGGCGAGATGGTCGTCGAACCGCGACGGAGGGGTGTCCCCCTCCTCGGCTCGGGGTGCCAGGGCCGGGGCCCAGCCGCCGCCGAGGCCCGTGCCTGGCCTGGTGCCCGGCGCGGTACCGAGCCCGGTACCACATCCGGTACCGACTCCAGTGCTGAATGGTGCCATCGCTCCTCCTTGTGGTGGCCGCGGCCCGAGTCACCGCGGTGACTCCACCCTCGGCCCGTCGGCGCCGGCGCGTAAGGAATCTTGGCCCGCAGCAGATTCGCCGACGGCAGAGCGGCCGGATCACGGGGAGGGGCAGGCAGCGCGGCCGAGCCGGACGAGGTCGCGATGTTCGGCGCGGGTGGCCACGAGGGACAGGGGCGAATCAGGGAGCGGAGCGGCCGAGTTGGCGGTGCATATGGGGTACGAGGAGGGTCTTGGCCTTCATCCCGGCGGTCGTGCGGCCGCCCAGGACCACGGTCTCGCCCCGCGGCATGGGCAGCACGGTGATCCCGTCGGCCGGACCGAACGGCACCGAGAAGGGCGCGCGGCGCATGGGCCGGTGGAAGCGGGGCTCCTTGCGGTGCTTCCCGGAACTCTGGAGGTAGGCACGAATGTTGTGCGCCGCCACGTCGCCCTGGGCCGAAGCCGCCGGGACGATCTTGGCCTCGCTCACATCGGTCACGTCGCCGACGGCGAAGACGTCCAGCCGCCCGTCGACCCGGAGCAGTTGGTCGACCTTGACGTGACCCGTCTCGTTCAGCCAGTCGCCGTGTCCGCCCAGGCGAAGCCAGAGCGTGTTGGGGGTGGTGCCGCTGGTCCAGAAGGACACATCGGCGGCGAACGTGTTGCCCCGTGCGTCGCGGTAGACGCCGAAGTCGTTGCCCGGCGAGACGAAGGTATCGAGCCGCACCTCCACCTCGTGGGACTCCAGCCAGGCCAGGGCCCGCCGCCCGGCCCGGGCGCTCCCGACGGATTCGAGCAGCGCCCGGCCGGCGTGCGCGAGGATCACCCGGGTGTCCGGGTGGGCCAGCCGGATCTCGGCGCTGAGTTCCACACCCGCGGGCCCACCGCCGACGACGAGGACGCTGCCGGCTGCGGCGATGCGCTCCTGGTGCTGCCGGAAGGACTTGGCGGCCTCCTCCTCGCTGGTTCCGGTGAAGCGGGCTGGCTCGGGGTAGTCGGCGCCCGTGGCGATCACCACCACGTCGTACGGCAGCCGCTCCCCCGTGGCCAGCACCACGTGCCTTTCGCGGGCCTCCACCCGGACCGCCTTGCCCATGACCACACGGCCGTTGCCCAGCAGTCGGTCGTACGGAATGAAGGGGGTCCTGGTCCAGTCGCTGTGCGTGCTGGCGCGTAGGGAGGCGATCCGGTGGAAGAAGACATCCTTGCGGTCCACCAGCGTGACCCGCGCGACGTCGTCCAGTCGTTTGGCCAGGCGGACACCCGCGTAGCCGCCGCCGATCACCACGACATCGCCGTCAGGCATCTCCAGCCTTCCCATCGTGCGCGTGGGAACGGCGGATCACGGCGTATGGCCGTGCGACCGCTCCTTCGTGCACGAGCCTAGCCATTGAAAGTTCAAGAGACAGTCGGGAAGCGTGTGCGTTCGGTGAAGCACGGGACAGCTCAGTCCAGTTGTTCCGGTGAACCCCGGCTCCGACGGGCCGACCGCCTTGGCGGGCCCCTGCCCTACTCCGTCACCACCAGCGAGAACTCGTACAGATCGCCACGGCACAGCGACTCGCCGTACTCCACGACGTGTCCCGTGTCGTCGAAGGCCGTGCGTCGCACGAGCAGGGCGGCGGAACCCTCTTTGACGCCGAGCAGTCGCGCCTGGCGGCCGGTCACGTTCACCGCCCGGATCTGCTGGGTCGCCCGGACCACGCGGACACCATGGGTGACCTGCAACGCCTCCGACAGTGATCCCCTGAGCAGCGATTCGTCGAGGTTCGGAAAGCGCTCGGCGGAGAGATAGACGGTCTCCAGGCAGATGGGGAAGTCGTCGCCGAGGCGCAGCCGTTCGATGCGGTGGAGGGTGGTGCCGGGGTCGACGCCCAGGGCCGTGGCGTGGTGCAGGTCGGCCTCGACCAGCTCCGCGGCGAGAAGCTCGGAGCTGGGACGGTAGCCTCGCGATCGCAGGTCCTCCGAGAACGAGGTGAGCGCCGACGTCTTGGTGATCTGCGGGTGCGAGACGAACGTCCCCACGCCCCGCACACTGCGGATGAGCCCGTCCTCGCGCAGCGCCTGGAGCGCGCGCCGGGCCGTCGCCCTGCTGACCTCGTACCGCTCGGCGAGCTGACGTTCGGTGGGTAGCGCCTCGTCGGGCCGCATCCGGGCGATGTCGGCCTGGAGCCGCCGCCGCAGCGCCTCGTGCTTGTAGGACTCCGTCGTCTCGGATTCCGGCCTGTCGGATTCCGGCCTGTCGAACTCCGTCGTGTCGGACTCCGCCGCCGGGCCGTCGTCTCCGCGCCTGTCCTCGACCGTCACATTCACTCCGCGGTTCGCACGTGTCCGCTATCGCAGATGGGCGCGGTAACGGGGCATCAGCGTACGCACCACGTCCAGGGTCGCCCCGGTGGTGTCCGGGCCGGGCGGCGCCGTCTCGCCCCGGAGGGCGGTCCACCGCTCCTCCCAGTCGATCAGGGACGCCTCGAATTCCTCGGCGCGACAAGGGGATCCGGTCTCCAGCGCCTGGGCGATGTGCTCGCACCAGTGCCGCCAGCGGGGGAGGTGGAAGGAGCGGACGAGGCCGGACCAGTGCCGCCCGAGTAGTCGTGGAGCTCGCTGCGGGCGTGGCCCCAGAGGGTGAGGATGCGCCCCGCGTTGGCCTCGTACGGCTCGGCCTCGGCGGTGGTGGACGCCCAGCTTCTGGCGTCGGCCAGGTGATCTGCGTCCGGCAGGCGGTCCGCAGGTACCAGCGCAGCGCCGAGGCGCCCGCGACGCCGCTGGATCCGCGCAGGACCACACCCTCCGGGCCGGCGTCGACCTCGTACCAGTCGGGCTCGGCAGGCAGCCGCGTCGCCCCGCTCTCCCCGGGCACCACGTCGATGGTGAACTCCGCGGCCCGGTCCCCGAGGAGGCGATGCAGCAACTGCCGGGCAGCCGGGTCCTGCGGACTTTGGCCTGCCGCGCCTTGTTCTTCGGGTGGTGTCATCGTCCGGACCGGCTCCTGCCGACGTCGATCGTGGTACGTACCACAGGCGCTCAGGCTAGGTTCGACGGAGAGGACGGTCAAGGAAATCGACCGCGTGTACGGTCGGCTGGTCCGGAGGCTGTGCAGCCCCATGGCCCTCTGGTACGGTCCACAGCCACGCCAGCGGCTTCCCAGCCGCCGCCTCCGAAGAGAGGACGGCCAGGACAGCGAGATGCAGTCGACCCAGCGCACCGCGGCACTCACCAGAACACCGGACACGGTCACAGCGGCCACGGGCACAACGGCCACCGCCGGACGGCGTCACGTCACGGTCGCCGTCGACGGCGGAGAGACCGGCTGGTGCCGTGCCGCGTCGACCCCGGCCTCGACTCCGATCCCGATCCCTCAGGTGGCCTCCCCACGATGAACGCCGATCTCGCCTACTTCGCCGCTCTCCAGGAGAACCTCACCGCGCTGGCCGCCACCGAGCGGCCCGCCGTCGAGCGCGCCGCCCGCGCCATCGCGGACAGCATCGCCGCCGGGGGCGTCGTCCATTACTTCGGCAGCGGCCACTCGCAGCTGGTCGCCATCGAACCGCTCCTGCGCGCGGGCGGCCTCGCGCCCGTCAACGTGATCGCCGACCCGGCGCTCTCCCCCACCGCTCCTCGGCACGCGGGCGCGGCCGAACGCGTCAGCGGCTACGCGGCGGCGATCCTGCGTACGGCCGACATCAGGGCCGGAGAGGTGGTGGTCGTCATCTCCAACTCCGGTATCAACGCCGTGCCGGTCGAGTTCGCCCTCGGGGCGCGCGAACTCGGCGCGACCGTCGTCGCCGTCACCAACCGGGCCCACTCCCTGGCCGCCGAGTCCCGGCACACCGGCGGGCAGCGGCTGCTCGACATCGCCGACGTCGTCATCGACACGCACGGCCGCCCCGGAGACGCCGTCGTGCCCCTGGGCGACTTGGCCGTGGGGGCCCTGTCCACGGCGGTGGGGACGGCGCTCGTCAACGCCCTGACCTGCCGGGCCGCCGAGCTGCTCGCCGAACACCACGGGCAGGCACCGCCGTTGATAGTCAGTCAGAACACCGCCGACGACGCCGAGCGCCACAACAACGCGCTCCTGGAGAAGGTCAGAGACCGCTGTCCACGCGGCTGACGCACCGATGCACCGCTGCACCGCTCATCCGCCCGACGAGACCCCGCAAGGAGGCCGATGATGGACCGTACGCACCAGGTGCGCCGCGTGTGCCGCCGCCGCATCGCGGCCCTGGCCTGTGCCGTCGCCCTCGTACTGCCGCTCGCCGCCTGCGACGCTCTCACCCCTGGCAGCGCGGCCGAGGCGCCGGGGCAACGAAGCATGCCGTCCTCGACCGCCGTGCCGGACGAGGACGTCACCCTGCGCCTGCAGTTCGCCGACGCCCCGTTGATGGTGGACGCGCTGATCGCCGCGTTCGAGAAGGACCATCCCCGGATCACGGTCGAGCCGCAGTACAAGACGTTCTCCGACTACGTGCAGAACCTCAAGCTCACCAT
The DNA here is from genome assembly GCF_052245575.1 of Streptomyces sp. 2A115. Classification (NCBI taxonomy): domain Bacteria; kingdom Bacillati; phylum Actinomycetota; class Actinomycetes; order Kitasatosporales; family Streptomycetaceae; genus Streptomyces; species Streptomyces sp. 2A115. The sequence continues at coordinate 10,406 of NZ_JBQQCG010000018.1, forward strand.
GACCTCCGACACCGCTCCCGACATCGCCCAGTACGCGGTCGGGATGACCGACCTCGCGGCGGACGGCCACATTCTCGACCTGGCGCCCTACCGGGAGGCGTACGGCTGGGACAAGTCGATACCGGCAGTCAGCCTCGACCAGCTCACCGCCGGGCGGACCAGCGAAGCCACCGGCGGGCGGGCCCTGTTCGGAGTCCCGGCCGGTCTGTCGATGACCGGCATCTACTACAACAAGGAGCTCGCCGAGCGCGCCGGGATCGACGGCCCGCCCAGGACCCTGGCGGAGTTCGAGGACCAGCTGGCCACCGCCGAGGACGCGGGCCTGACGCCGCTCGGCGTCGGCGCCCTCGACTCCGGCGGACTGCACCTGTGGGCCGCCCTCCTCAACCAGACCATGCCCACGGACGACTACTGGGACTGGGTCAACGGCACCGACGGCGCCACCATCGAGGGGGAGGGCGCGATCACCGCCGGCGAACTCGTCATCGAGTGGGGCCGTAAGGGCTACTACAACGAGTCCGCCAACGGCACCGGCCAGCTCGACTCCACCGCACAGTTCACGCAGGGCGACAGCGCCTTCCTGATCAACGGCAACTGGGCCGCCGGACAACTGGCGACCGTCATGGGAGACAACGTCGGCTTCTTCCCGATGCCGGGCGAAAACGCCGACGATCCCACGGTGGCCTCGGGGTTCAGCGTCTCGTACGCCGTCTCGTCCCAGACCGAACACCCCGAGGCGGCAGGTGCGTTCCTCGATTTCCTGACCACGCCCGAGGCCGGCCAGATCATCAGCGACAACGGCTTCCTCCCGCCCAATCCGGAGGCCGTGGCGAAGCCGGAAGGCGTGCTCGCCGACGTCGCGGAAGGCCACCGGCGGGCCGTGGCCGACGACGGGATCACGACGTTCCCCGACTTCGCCGCCCCCGCCATGCTCGACAGGCTGCGCTCCGGCGTCCAGAAGCTCATCGCGGGCCGCACCGAGCCCGCGGACTACCTCGACTCTCTTCAGGACGAGTGGGAGGAACACCATGGGGAGTAGGCCGCCGACTCCGGCCCCGGCTTCAGGTGCCCCGGCTCGAAGCACGCCGGCTCCACATGCGCGGACCCCGGGCGCCAAGTCCCGCTGGCGCAGCCCCTGGCGCGGCTACGTGTACGTGCTGCCCGCCTTCGCCGTCTACTTCCTCTTCGCGGTCCTGCCCGCCCTGCACACCGCGTATCTCTCGCTGTTCGAGTGGGACGGCGTCACGCTGGGCGACTGGGTCGGCCTCGGCAACTACCAGGAGATCTTCCAGGACGACATCCTGCGCCGGTCCGTGGTCAACGCCCTGGTGCTGGTGGTGTTCTTCTCCTTCATCCCCATCGCGCTCGGCCTGGCGATGACCGGCCTGCTGGCCCGTTACCGGCGGCCCGGCATGGCGGCGTACCGCTTCCTGTTCATGCTCCCGCAGGTCATCCCGCTGGTCGCGGTGGGCGTGACGTGGCGCTGGCTGTACGGGGACGACGGGCTGGTGAACCAGGTGTTCCGCGCGGTCGGCCTGGACGGGGTCACGCGGGCGTGGCTCGGCGACTTCGGCGCCGCGCTGATCGCCGTGGGGCTCGTCGGCACCTGGGTGCTGAGCGGCCTGTGCATGATGCTCTTCCTCAGCGGCGTACAGAAGGTGGACCCGAGCCTCTACGAGGCGGCCCGGATCGACGGGGCGGGCCCGGTCCGGGAGTTCGTCTCCGTCACCCTGCCGCAGCTGCGCGGTGAACTCGCCGTTGCCATGACCGTGACGACGGTGGCCGCGCTCGCCAGCTTCGACATCGTGTACGTGACGACGAACGGCGGTCCGGGCGAGCAGACGACGGTCCCCGGGCTCCTCGTGTACCGGCTGGCGTTCTCCGAGGGGAAGGTCGGGCTCGCCGCGGCGCTGGCCGTCGTCCTCGGCTGCCTGATACTCACGATCGTCTACCTCATCAACCGTCTGTCGAGGTCGGAGTCATGAACAGCGCCCCCCGATCGGAACGCTGGTCCGGCTACGCGCTGCTGACCGTCATGGCCATCGCCGTCGTGATCCCGTTCCTCAGCGTCTTCCTCGCCTCCATGCAGCCGGCGGGCACACCGGTGGTGGGGCTGACCTGGCCGGATCGGTGGAGCTGGGACAACTACGAGCAGGCGTGGTCGGTGGCGGGATTCTCCGACCTCATCCGCCACAGCCTCGTCATCGCGGTCGGGGTCGTCCCCGCCTCGCTGGTCCTCGCCGCGCTGGCGGGGTACGCGCTCGGCACCATGCCGCTCCCGGGCGGCAACGCGGTCGCGGCCTTCTTCATCGCGGGCCTCACCATCCCGGTCGAGCTGATCGTGGTCCCCCTCTACTTCGACCTGCGGGGACTCGGCCTGACCAACTCCTACCTGGGCGTGATCCTGGTGGAGATCGCGTTGTTCATGCCGTTCAGCGTGTTCTGGATGCGCACCCACTTCCAGTCCACGCCCGCGTCACTGGTGGAGGCGGCCCGCATCGACGGTGCCTCGTCGGCCACGATCCTGGTCAGGATCCTGCTGCCGCTGGCCCGCCCGTCGCTGATGACGCTCGGCCTGCTCGTCTTCATGTGGTCGTGGAACCAGTTCCTGCTGGTACTGGTTCTCATCCAGGACACCACCAAGCACACGGCCCCCGCGGGCCTGGGCTTCTTCGTCGGGCAGAACAGCACGGACATTCCCACACTCGCGGCGGGCACGATCATCGTGATGCTGCCGATCCTGATCCTCTTCGTCGCCTTCCAGCGCAGCTTCATCGCGGGACTGCTGCAGGGGGCGACGAAGGGGTGACTCCGCCGACCGCGCCGACCCTCCGCCCACTGTGTCCGCTCGGTCACGCCACCTTGGGCGATCTCGACTGCTCGTGGGAGTGCGGAGCTGCCGCCGACCACTCCAGGACCAGCCGCTGGTACACCCGCCGCTGTTCGCCGCTCAGCGTCCCACCGGCCCGCAGCCACAGGGCCCGGATCTCCTCGTTGACTTCGGCGGCCGTTCGCTCGGTGTCGAACGGAGCACGACGTTGAGTGGTGGACATGCCGTGAATCATACGGGGCCCGGCGTGAAGACCATGTGAGTAGTCGCTGTCATCAAAGCTACCTATTGGTAGCCGTTGACCAGCGGAATCAGCGCGCGGCGGCCCCCAGCACGAGCACCTGGATCGCCAGCACCGCGGCACCCCGCGCCCAGTCGTGGAAGTCGGACACCTTGGTCTCCAGGTTCACCGGCTCGGCCCTCGGATGACGGTTGGCGAGGATGGTCTCCTCGACCACCGGGGCCGCCACGTCGACCAGGCCCACGCCCTCCCCGGCGAGGAGGATCTTCTGCGGGATGGCGAAGTTGGCGATCTGGGCGACGAGCGTGCCCAGGGCGCGGGCCGCCTCGTCGACGACGCGGGCGCACATGGGCTCGCCCTCGGCGGCGAGGGCGAGGATCTCGTCGTACGACACGTCGCGGCCGGTGGCGGCCCGGATCTGGTAGCGGATGCTGGGGATGGTCAGCAGGGAGACGGCGCTGCCGCGCTGCCCGTCGGGGGTGAGCGGGCCGTTGGGGTCCACGATCCAGTGGCGGCCGACGCCCACACCGTCCTCCGCGGTCGCGATCCGCTTGCCGCCGCTCACCAGCCCGTAGCCGAGGCCCGCTCCGATGGTGAGCACCGCGAAGCGGTCGAGGCCGCGGCCCGCGCCGAACCAGCTCTCGGCCTCGACGAGTGCGTTGACGTCGTTCTCGACGACGACGGGCAGCCCGGTGCGTTCCTCGACGAGGCGGGCCAGGGGTACGTCGTGCCAGCCGAGGAAGGCCGACTCGTCGACGACGGACCGGTCCTGGGCGCGGCCGCCCAGGCCGATGCCGATTCCGGCCAGGCCGGGGAATCGAAGCGCGAACTCGTCCGTCAACTCCCGTAGCACGTCCGCCACTTCGGCTGGATCATGGCTGGTGAGCGGGTGGTCGTGGCGGGCGACGATGTCGCTTCTGAGGGTGGTGACGACGCCGTAGACCATGTCCTCGGTGATCTTGAAGCCGAGGAAGGTGCGGGAGTCGGCGACGACGTCGAGGGGCTGGGAGGGGCGCCCCTGACGCGCTTCCGCGATCGCCGTGCCCTCGGCGACCTCGACCAGCAGGCCCGACTCGATGAGCGGCTTCGTCAGCCGGGTGAGGCTGCCCGCGGAGAGGTCGAGCCGCCGGGCGATGTCGCTGCGCGACAGCGGCCCATGGGTGAGCACCTCTATCGCGACGGCACGCTCACCGGGACTGAGCGGCAACCAACTGGCGGCACGTGCGCTCATGGCCGAAACTTCACCCAATTTCTTTCGATGCAGAACTAATGAAGCCACGATAGATCGTCGAAGCGCGCTTCGAAAGATGCATGCACGACTCTTGACGGCTGGATTCTTTCGCCTCAAAAGTAAGGGGCCCGAGGATGAGCCGCAGACGAGGGAGTCTCCCGATGACCGTCGCCTCCAGCAGCCCTCCGTCGCGTCTGCCACTGCGCGGCGCCGAGAGGACTGAGCCGAAGCCGAGGACCGGCAAGAAGCGAGAACGAGACCGCGACGGTGGCGGCCGCGGTGACGGAGCCCTCGCGGCGCTCTTCATCGCGCCGGCCATGCTGGGCTTCCTGGTCTTCCTGCTGTGGCCGACGCTGCGGGGCATCTACCTGAGCTTCACCCGGTTCAACCTGCTGACCCCGGCGGAGTGGGTGGGCCTCGACAACTACCGGCGCATGGTCAACGACCCCATCTTCTGGGACTCGTTGACGGTCACCGTCGAGTACGTCTTCATCAACATCGGCGTCCAGACAGTCTCCGCCCTCGCCATCGCCGTCCTCCTCCAGCGGCTCACGCAGTCGGCGGTGCTGCGGGGCATCGTGCTGACGCCCTACCTGATGTCGAACGTCGTGGCCGGCATCGTCTGGCTGTGGATGCTCGACACCCAGCTCGGCATCGGCAACGAGATCATCGCGGGCCTCGGCTTCGACCGCATCCCGTTCCTGGCGGACGAGACCTGGGCGATCCCGACCATCGCGCTGATCAACGTCTGGCGGCACGTCGGCTACACCGCGCTGCTGCTCTTCGCCGGGTTGCAGGCCATACCGGGCGACATGTACGAGGCGGCGAAGGTCGACGGCGCGAGCGAGTGGCGGATGTTCTGGCGCATCACGATGCCGCTGCTGCGGCCGGTGCTCGCGGTGGTCCTGATCATGACGGTGATCGGCTCGTTCCAGGTCTTCGACACCGTCGCGGTGACGACCAACGGCGGTCCGGCGAACGCCACCAACGTGCTCCAGTTCTACATCTACGGCTCGGCGTTCGGCCGCTTCCAGTTCGGCTACGCCTCGGCGATGTCCGTCGCCCTGCTGGTCGTGCTGAGCGCGATCACCGTCCTCCAGTACCGGCTCACCCGGGCCGGCCAGACCGACCTCGGCTGAGCGGAAAGGAGACGCCGACATGGCTGCCGTGACAACAACACCACCGACACCAGCGCCAACGACGACCGTACGACGGACCAGGCCCAGGCCCTCCTTCGGGCGGGTCGTGGCCTGGACCGTGATGGGCGTGATCGTCCTCATCACCCTGCTGCCGTTCTACTGGATCCTGCGCACCGCGCTCTCCACCAACACCGGACTGAACGCCGACCCCACCAATCCCCTGCCGGCGGACTTCACCGGCGGCGGCTTCGCCCGCGCCCTCGGAATGCAGTCCACCAAAGAGGCGATCGCGCAGGGCGGCGCGGGCGGCGGGCTCGACTTCTGGCGCTATCTGCTCAACTCGGTGGTCGTCTCGACACTGATCACCGGCTGCCAGATGTTCTTCTCCGCGATGGCCGCCTACGCGTTCGCGCGGTTGCGGTGGCGCGGACGGGACAAGGTCTTCGCGCTCTTCCTGGCCGGGCTGATGGTGCCGACGATCTTCACCCTGCTGCCGAACTTCGTGCTCATCAAGCAACTGGGCCTGGTCGACTCCCTGTTGGGGATCGCCCTGCCCACCATGTTCATGACTCCCTTCGCGGTCTTCTTCCTCCGCCAGTTCTTCATGAACATTCCGCGCGAGGTCGAGGAGGCGGCGCTGCTCGACGGCGTGGGGAAGATCGGCATCTTCTTCCGGGTGCTGCTCCCGATGGCGTCCACGCCGGTGATCACCCTGTCCGTGCTGACGTACATCACCTCCTGGAACGACTACTTCTGGCCGCTGATGGTGTCGTACAGCGACAGCTCCCGGGTGCTCACCGTGGCACTGGCGATCTTCCGGGCGCAGAGCCCGCAGACGGGCATCGACTGGTCGGGGCTGATGGCGGCGACGCTCATCGCCGCGCTCCCGATGCTCGTGCTGTTCGCGTTCTTCGCGCGCCGCATCGTCAGCTCCATCAGCTTCACCGGAATCAAGTAGGAGGCACCTGATGCGATTCCATACGCCCCCGAGGCGATTCCGTACGCTCGTCGCGCTGACCGGAGCACTGGCGCTGTCCCTGGCTGGGTGCGCGAACGGCGGCTCCGCCGGGTCGTCGTCGAACACCGTGACGTACTGGCTGTGGGACGCCAACCAGCTGCCCGCGTACGAGGCCTGCGCCAAGGACTTCGAGAAGCAGAACCCCGGCCTGAACGTGAGGATCACGCAGATGGGCTGGGACGACTACTGGACCAAGCTCACCGCGAGCTTCATCGCGGGCACGGAGCCGGACGTCTTCACCGACCACATCGCGAAGTTCGGGCAGTTCGCCGACCTGGAGGTGCTCCAGCCGCTCGACGAACTCCCACTGACCAAGGGCATCAAGGACGCCGACTACCAGCCGGGGCTCGGCGCCAACTGGCTCGGCAAGGACGGCCACCGCTACGGCGCCCCGAAGGACTGGGACACCGTCGCCCTCTTCTACAACAAGAAGATGACCGAGCAGGCCGGCATCGACGCGACGACGCTGAACAGCCTCGACTGGAACCCGAAGGACGGCGGCACGTTCGAGAAGACCATCGCCCACCTCACCATCGACAAGAACGGCAAACGGGGCGACGAACCCGGCTTCGACAAGAACAACGTCAAGGTGTACGGCCTGGCCACCAACGGCGGTGGCGACGGCGACGGCCAGACGCAGTGGAGCAACTTCGCCGCGTCCGCGGGCTGGACCTACACGAACGAAAAGCGCTGGGGCGACCGCTACCACTACGACGACAAGACCTTCCAGTCCGTCATGAAGTGGTACTTCGGCCTGGCGAAGAAGGGCTACATGGTCCCCTTCGCCGACTGGAACTCCCAGTCCAACCAGGCCAACACGCAGGTCGCCGCGGGCAAGGCGGCGTCCGCCTTCGACGGCGCCTGGATGATCTCCAGTTACTACGGCTTCAAGGGCATGGACATCGGCACGGCCCTCACACCGGTCGGCCCGACCGGCAAACGGGCCACCATGATGAACGGCCTCGCGGACTCCATCACCAAGAACGCCTCCAACAAGAAGGGCGCGGAGAAGTGGGTGGCCTATCTGGCCTCCGACGAGTGCCAGCGGACCGTGGGCAGCTACGGCATCGTCTTCCCCGCGACCGAGGCCGGTACGGACGCGGCCGTCGCCGCCTACAAGAAGAAGGGCCTCGACGTCACGGCCTTCACCCGGCCGGTGGACGACAAGAAGACCTTCACCACGTTCTCCTACCCGATCACCGACTACGCGGCCGACGTTCTCGCGCTGATGAAGCCCGCCATGCAGGACATCTTCGCCAACGACGCGCCGGTGACCGGCCTCGACGAGACCAACAACCAGATCAACCTCATCCTCAACCAGTGAAGGGCAACCGCCATATGACGTTCTCCCTCGGCATCGTCGGCGCAGGCCAGTTCTCCGGCCAGTTCGCCAAACTGTTCCTCGCCCACCCGGGCGTCGGCGATGTCTTTGTCACCGATCTGCTCCCAGAGCGTGCCGAGCAACTGGCCTCCGCCGAAGGGCTGTCGGGAACCTTCCCCACGTACGAAGCCATGCTGGAGTCGAAGGCGATCGACGCCGTCGCGATCTTCACCCAGCGCTGGACCCACGGCCCGCTGGTGCTTCAGGGACTGAACGCCGGCAAGCACGTGTACTCGGCGGTGCCCATGGCCATCACCCGGGAGGAGATAGCGGCGATCATCGACGCGGTACGGGCCACCGGGCTGACGTACATGATGGGCGAGACCAGCCAGTACAACCCGGCGACCGTGCATGCCCGCGACCAGATCGCCGACGGCGCGTTCGGGCGGCTCTTCTACGCCGAGGGCGACTACGTGCACGACATGGACCTCGGCTTCTACGAGGCCTACCAGTACAGCGGCGGCGAGAACTGGAAGGCGACCGCCAGCTATCCGCCGCTGCTCTACCCGACGCACTCGGTCGGCGGCGTGCTCGGCGCCTGGCAGACGCATGCGGTCAGCGTGTCGGCGATCGGGGTCAAGGACGATCGCGCGGACGGCGTCTTCGACCAGGACGTCAGCCAGTTCGGCAACGACTTCTCGAACGCGACCGCGCTGTTCGAGGTCGCGGGCGGCGGCTCGTTCCGTACGAACGAGTTCCGGCGGGTGGGCTATCCCTCACACATCAGGGAGTCGCGTTTCCGGTTCTTCGGAACGGACGCCAGCATGGAGCAGCTCGCCACGGTCAGCTTCTGGCAGGACAAGAAGGGGGTGAAGGACATCACCGAGCTGTTGGAGCCCAAGCCGACCCTGGCTCCTGATGATCCGTCACTTCAGCACATCGCGCCCGCGCTCCGGGCGGCCTTCACGTCAGGTTCGGCGCCCGTGCACGACCGTGAGCGGCTGCCCCGGGAGTTCGACAACCTCCACAACGGCCACGAGGGAAGCCACCACTTCCTGGTGGACGACTTCGTCACCGCGGTCAACACACGCACGCTGCCCTCGGTGAACGCCTGGGTCGCCGCCCGCTACACCCTGCCGGGCATCGTCGCGCACGAGTCGGCGCGGCAGGGTGGGGCGAGGCTGGAGATCCCGGACTTCGGGGACGCGCCCGAGGCGTAACTCCCTCGTGCGGTCCGGCCGGTCGCGAGGCCGGCCGGGCTTCGTCACCTGCGCGGCCGCGACTGGGGCCGGGGCTGTGGCTGGGTCACGTGCCGGGCTTGCGGCCGTACACGAAGACGTCGTCGCCCTTCTTCAGCAGCGACCAGTACTTCTGGGCCACCGTCTTCGTCATGTTGACGCAGCCGTGCGAGCCGGGCGGGTTCCACATGCTCACGCCGACCGAGTGGAAGGCCTGACCGCCGTCGAAGAACTGGCTGTAGGGCATCGGCACGTCGTAGATGGACGAGACGTGGTCGATGTTCCGCCAGTAGATCTTCTTCAGGCCGGTGCGGGTCTCATAGCCGTTACGGCCGGTGCGGACCGGCACCGGTCCGTACACGAGGTTCCTGCCGTCCTGGATCCAGCTGAGCTGGAGCGTCAGGTTCACGCAGGCTATGCGGCCCTTGTTGACCGGGCACCTACCGTCCCTGTTGGGGTTGTTGCCCACGGCCTTCTGCTTGGTCATCAGGTCCATCACGCCCCAGGTGACGGAGCCCGCGTAGCCGATGTTCGGCGTGATGCCATGCTTGGTCTGGAAGGCCCTGATCGCCGTGCAGTCGGCCCCCGACTGCTTACCGTCGACCGTCCGGCCGAGGAACTTCTCGACCTGCTTCTGATACGGGCCGGTCTGCGTGGTGCAGCTCGCCGCTTGTGCGGGCGCCGCGCCCAGCGCGACGGTCAGCGGCACCACCAGTCCGGTGATCCCCAGTGCGACGGCTCCCCGTCTGCGTATGTCCCCCATGATCAGGCCTCTCCCGTTCGATCCGGTCAATCTCTGCCAGCTAGACCTGCGCCGGGGGACATCGGTTGTAGGGCAGACCAGACTGCGACGAAACGGTGACATGGGCGGAAGGTCGGGTCAGATCACACGGAAGAGGTCGGCGGCGGCGTGGACGTCGGTGAAGTCCTCGATGGAGCGGAGGTTGTCGCACAGGGCGTCCAGGACCGAGTCGGCTTCGGCGACGCGCGGGGCGCCGATGGCCACGCCGAAGACGCGGAAGCCCAGCAGGTGCTTGGCGTCGTTCCAGCCCCGCATCCATCTCTCGGTGACGCCGCAATCGTCGTCGGTGAGCATCACGATGTCGCCGCGCGTGCGGGCGGCGTCGTTGAACTCTTCCTCCAGCAGTTCACTGGCTGCCGTCAGCGGCGTCTGGTAGCTGGTACCGCCACCGAGAAACGTCTCCGCGAAGTCGAGGATCCGGGCGGTGCCGGCCGGCTGGTCGGCCGGGAAGCGGAAGACCTGGATCTTGTCGGCGGCGGAGAACAGGATGCCGACGAAGTCACGCCCCGCGTGGCGGGCCTGATCCAGCAGCGCCAGGGCGCACGCCTTGGCCCACGCCTCCCGGGTGACTCCGCCGGGCCCTGCCTCGTACATGGAGTGCGAGGTGTCCACGCACGCGATGATGGCGCCCCGGCCGGTGGTCTGCTCTCCCTGACTGTCGTAGAGCATCAGCTCCCCGGCGGCGTAGCGCGCGGCGAACACCGCACGCAGCTCGGGCAGGCCGAGATTGGCCAGCTCGGAGGGGATGACACGGGAGAGGTCATTGCCGAGCGTGACGCCGACCAGCTCCCCGGCGGCGTTCTCCACCTTGCGGGCGCGCTCACCGCCGGCCATCTGCCGGAAGCGGCCGATCAGCTCGGCCCACTCTGCGAGACGGCTGGTGCGCAGCCGCTCGGCGAGCCGACCGCGCTGATCGAACGGCATCCGCTCCAGCTCGCCGGGACCAACGCCCCATGCCCGCATCAGCGTGGCCTCCTCCCGCACCGCCTCGGCGGCCTTCGCCGCCGCGTTCCGCGCGGCGGCACGGATACCGGGGGCCGCCGCCGCGAGGGCCCGCACGGCGGCCCGGGCAGCCTGCCGCGCGGCGGCCTCGGCGGCTTCGGCGGCCTCGATCGCCTGTTGGACGGCGTCGGAGGCCGGGGCCGGTACGGTGCCGTCCTCGTCGGCCTCGTCGGCGGCCTGCTGGAGCGCCTCGCCCACGGCGGTCGCCGCGCCTTCGGTGTCCTGCCGGGCCTTCTTCGCCTGCTCGGTCTCTTCCTGGGCATCCCGGGAGTGCTCCAGCATCCGGCGCAGCGCGGCGGCCTGGGCGAGCACGGCCATGGCGGCGGCGTAGGGGTCGCCCGCCGTCTCCCGGCGCAACTCGGCGAACTCCAGTGACTCCACCAGTGAGGTGATGACCTGGTGGTTGACCAGCCGGGAGGGGTCCATCTCCGCGCGCTCGCGCAACCGCGGGCTGACCTTGTATGCGGCCAGGAACACGTCGGTCAGGAGGTCGGTGGTGGAGGCGGAGGCGGCGGAGGAGTCGAAGCGCTCGTTCAGCTCCTCGGCCAGCTCGCGCAGTCCGGCCGACTGCTCGTAGGTGTCGCGCCATGTGATCTGTTCGAACCGGTCCGCGACCACGGCCGCAGTGTGCCGCTCGGGAGCGGCGGCGGACAGGCCCAGCCACTTCCCGGCCCGGCTCGCCAGCTCGTTGAGCTCGTCCAGCGTCTTGCCCGCCTCACCCATCTCACCTGCCTCGCCTGTCTCGCCTGTCTCGGCCGCCTTGCCCGTGTCGCCTGCCTCGCCCGCCTTGACTGTCTCGCCCGCCTTGCCCGTGTCGCCCGTCTTGACTGTCTCGCCCGTCTCGTTCATGGTCCTGATCCCCCGGAGCTCAGAGCTGGGCCTGCACCATGCTCGCGTCCATGCCGAGGGCCTCGGTGAGAACGCGGGCGCGGACGGCGCGCCGGCGGACGGCGACTCGGTCGATGGCGGCGGTGGAGCGCCCGGCGCCCGCCGCCTCCTCACGCAGCTTCTCCAGCCGCTTCCCCGCCATGGCGAGCTGGTTGTGGGCCTTTTTGATGACCCACTCGCTCAGCGCCTCGCGAGACTGCCCGGCCATGGCGTCGAGTTGGACCTCCAACTCCTCGATGGCGTCGGCCAGGTCGAGCGCCTCCTTGGCGTCGGGGTTGACCAGTTGCAGCACCTCGCGCTCGACGGTCGGGCGCTCGGCGGGGGAGTCCCACAGCACGTGGGTCAGCACCGACAGGTCGGTCTCGCCGACCGCCTGGCGGCCGTCGAGGTACGCGGACGCCTGGAGCAGGCCCACCGCCTGTCGCCAGCGGCGGTCGGAGGCGACGAGTTCCCTGCGGCGCAGAGCGGCCCGCAGCGTACACACCGCGTCCACGATCACGTCGGGGACGTCCACGGCCGGGACGGCTTCGGTCACGGCGTGCTGCAACGCGGCCAGCTCGATGGTGGTCCGTGTCGGTGCCGCCGGGCGGCTGACGGCGGAGCGGACCAGCGCGGCGAAGTTCGAGGGGTCGGCCAGGTACCCGACCTCGATCCGCACGAGCAGCCGGTCGTAGATCGCGGCCGTATCCTCTCCGCTGGGCAGTTCGTTGCTCGCCGTGATGGCCCCGATCAGGGGGCAGCGGATCGGCTCGCCGCCGCTCTCGGGGTGGTAGATCCGCTCGTTGAGGAAGCCCAACGTCTCGTTCAGCGCCGCCGTGGAGCACTTGAAAATCTCGTCGATGAACGCGACATGCGCGGTCGTGGCGCGGCCCTCGTACACCTGGCGGTACTCACCCCGGGCCAGCGCGGCGACGTCGATGGGGCCGAACATCCTCGTCGGCGCGGTGAACTTCGACAGGAGGATCTCCCAGTAGGACGCCCCCTCGACCCTGCCCGTGAGCTCCCGGGCCAACTCGGACTTCGCCGTTCCGGGCGGGCCGAGCACCAACGAGTGCTGCCCGGCCAGCAGCGTCACCACGAGCGTCCGCACCACGTCAGCCCGCTCGTAGAAACGGTCCGACAGCTCGTCGCTGATCGCCCGCAGCTTCTTGGCCGTGTCCTGCGCGTCCTGTGCGCCCATCCTCAACTCCTCGCCTCTGACTCCCGGTTGGGCCGGCAAGTCATACTCTCTCGGGGAGGGAGTTCGTTGGGCGAGTGGCCCGGAGCGCGGGAAGGGTCCATGCCACGCGGCTGCCTGAGGTGCAGTCAGCCGACGTCCCGTCCCTGCCCGGCTGAGCACTCACCGCGCCGTGCGGTCGCCAGGGCCTCGACGGCGTCCACACTCCTCAAACTGCCCTGGCAGGCCCACCAGCGGCTCGGTTACTTCCCGCTGTCCGGCTCGTTCAGGCCGGCCGACCGTGAACTGGGCGTCCAGCCATGGCACTTGCTGCTGCACTCTTCCCCCTTGCGTCCCACTGTGCTTGTCTGGGGGCCGTTTTTCGGTGGCTGGGGCGGGAGTTGCCGTATGCGCAAGCCGTGGATCGTTGGGGTGGTGGCGGGTTTCCTGCTGCTCGGCGCGTGTGGGGACCCAGCATCCGGGCCCGACGCCGCGCCGCCGCCCGTTCCTTCGACTGCCCGTACATCACCGTCGCCGTCGTTGACCACGCATCAGCGCCCGGTCGCGACACCCGGGGCCGGGACCGAAACCAAGCCCGCGGCTGAGATCAAGGCGCCCGCCGAACCCCCCACCGTGCTCTACCTCGGCGACTCGCTCGCGATGGAGAACCAGAAGGTGCTCGGCGGGCTCCTGCGGGACGAACTGAACGCCCGCTACACCAGCGCCCCGTACTCGGGCACCACCCTCTGCGACTACCTGGAAGGCACGGGCGAGAAGTCCCTCGTACCGCCCAAGGACAAGGCTGCCGCCCTGGTCCGCTCCCTGCGGCCGGACTTCGTGGTGCTGCAGTTCTGGGGCAACGCGTGGGACTACACGTGGTGCATGGACGGCATCACCCACGACAAGGCGCGGGACGAGTACTTCGCGCGCTACACCGCCGACGCGCGGAAGCTGACCGACCAGATCGCGGGCGCGGCGGGCGGCGCGGACCGGCCCAAAGTCGTGTGGGTGCTCCAGGGACCCGACCCGATCACGCCCGACCGAGTCCGCGGCGTCAACGCGATCTACGAGCGGCAGGCCGACGCCTCCGGTGATCTGCTCGCGGACGCCGGCAAGGCGGTGAGCCCGGCCACGGCCCGCTACACCTGGGCCCAGTACCTGCCGTGCACCGCGTACGAACGCGACCGCGCGGAGGACTGCACCCAACCCGGCCGCGACCGGACCGCCCTCCACCGCGACGACGACTATCTGCACTTCTGCCTCGCCCCCACCACGTCGAAGTCCAGGCCCTGCCCGGTCCGCTCCCCCGGCATCCTGCGCATCACCCGGGAGATCACCCAGGCCGTGGCGTCGGCGACGGGCTGACGAACGGATGGGCGGATGGGCCGGTGAGCCGGGTCAGTCCCCGCGCCCGGACGTCAACTCCGTTTCGACCAGCCGGTACAAGTGGCGGCGGGCCTCCTCTGTGCTCAGCGGAGGCGCCTGCCGCAGCCGCTGGAGGGCCAGTCCGTCGGAGAGGGCGGCGAAGCGGACGGTGAAGCCGGCCGAGTCCGCGCAGACGAACTCACCGTCGGCGACGCCCCGTTCGACCAGGGCCCGGATCTGACTGTGCCAGTCCTCGTACCGCTTGGCCTGGCCGCCGGCGAAGGCCTGCTCGGGATCCCGGTCGCGGTCGCCGGCGCGCCAGTAGTCGAACCACATCCGCCAGTGCCGGTCGGTGTCCTCCGTGAACAGCGCGTCGATCAGCAGCCGCAGCGCCTCGGCGCTACTGGACGCCTCTTCTGCGGCCTCGCTCAGCGCCGCGTAGTACCGCTCGATGTGCAGCACCATGGCCTCGGAGAGGATCTCCTGCACGCTGGCGAAGTGGTACGTGACGGTGCCGACCGACACTCCGGCCGCGGCGGCGACGTCGCGCACCCCCACGGACGCGTACCCGCGCTCGGCGATGAGCGGTACGGCCGCCTCCACGATGAGCCGGCGGCGCACCTCGGTGGGCTGGCGGGTGCGGTCGGCGGCGGCGACGGCACGGCGGGGCGTCCTGGCGGCGTTCATGCCGACGTCCTCGGGGTGGTGCGGTGCCATGCGCGCTTGACCACTGTCTCTCCGTCCGCCCGTGCTTCGATGCGACTGTCCATGATGAACTCCGTGGCCGTGGCCCGCAGCTCGGTGCGCGCCATGATCTCAGCGTCCCAGTCGTCGCCCCGCCGCAGCCGGATCCCCCACTCGGAGACGGCGCGCGCCGAGAGCGGGTCGTCGGTGCGGATCCGGTACGTCTCGCGCGCGCTCTCCTCGTAGCGCAGCCCGTCGGGGTAGGTCCGGGATCCCCCGTAGTTGGGGTCGACCTCCAGCGTCCACTCCCCCTTCGCGACGTCGTGCGTGACCAGACGCTCCGGCATCGGTTCGGCGGGCCGCTCGTACCCGACGGGGAGCGGCGCGGCCTGCTCGGGCTCCTCGAAGCGGATCGGCGCCAGGTCGGCTCCGTACGCGGGATCCCGTACGGGAAGGAGCAGGGCACTCTCGGCGGGCCGCACGGTCAGCTCGCCGCGCTCGCCGTGCGGCCACACCCACGGCCAGTACGCGTCGGAGACGGCGACCCTGATGCGATGTCCGGGCGGGAAGGCGTACCCGATGCCGTTGAGCTCGAACTCGACGGTCTCGTACGTACCCGGGGTCCACTCCACGGCCCGGTCACGCCCGTGTCTGCTCAGCAGGTTGAGCACGCCGCGGGTGACGAGCGTGGACGAGCCGTCGGGTGCGACGTCGCAGACGCGGGCGATCACGTGGGCGCGGGGAGTGGCGCTGTCGAGGCGGAGCCGGACGCGCGGTCGCCCGAGGATCTCGACCCTCTCCGGTAGGGGAGCCGAGTCGAAGCAGACCGAGCGGCCGTCCTCCTCCCGCTGGTCCGGCGGCAGATCGCTCGCGTTGCCGAAGGGGAAGAAGCGGCCGGCGTCGAGGCCTGTGTGCTGTGGCGAGCGTACGAGGACGGGCGCACTCGTCGCTTCGCCCAGCGGCCGTTCGTCCCAAGTGACCGACGGCGGCGGCCAGTTCGGCTCGCCGACCCAACGGCCGGGCATGACGTCGTACGAAGTCGCGGGCGGGACCGGGTCGTTGAGCCAGGCGCGGAGCTTCGGTTCGCGCATGATCCCAGTGTCCTCACCCTTGAGGTGCTGGTCCCACCAGCGGAGGGTCTCCTGGAGGAAGCCGATGGCCGGGCCGGGCGGCAGGCCTCGGTCCGGGTACTGGTGCGACCAGGGCCCGATGAGTCCTCGTACGCGCTCGTCCGGCAGGTGTTCCACGAGCCGCAGCACGGTGTCGCGGTACGGGTCGTGCCAGCCGCCGACGGCCAGGACGGCCGCGTCGATCGCCGTGTAGTCCTCGCAGACGCTGCCGTGCCGCCAGTAGGCGTCGCGCTGCTGGTGTGCCAGCCAGGTGTGCAGGAAGGGTTCGAGGGCGTCGAGGCGTTCGCGCCACATCGGGAGCCAGCGGTCCTCGCCGACGCTCGTGGGGTCCGGCGGGCGGGCGGTGAAGGCGAGCATCGTGCCGGCCCAGGCGAGCATGTCGATGCCGAGGACGGCGCCGCCCGTGTAGTGCACGTCGTTGTCGTAGCGGTCGTCGGTCGAGCAGACCGTGACGATCGCCTTCAGCGGTTCCGGGGCGAGGGCGGCTGTCTGGAGGGAGTTGAAGCCGCCCCAGGAGATGCCGAACATGCCGACCTTGCCGGTGCACCAGGGCTGCTCGGCAAGCCAGTTGACGACGTCGACGCCGTCCGCGAGTTCCTGCGCGTCGTACTCGTCGCCGGGGGTTCCCTCGCTGTCGCCGTGTCCGCGGATGTCGACGCGGACGGAGGCGTAGCCGTGGCCGGCGTACCAGGGGTGGCGTTGGGCGTCTCGGGGAGCGGTCCAGTCGGTCTTGCGGTACGGGAGGTATTCGAGCAGGGCGGGTACGGGGGTGTGTTCGGCGTCGGTCGGTCGCCAGATGCGGGCGTGCAGGCGTGTCCGGCCGGCCCGGGTGGGGATCCAGACGTCCTCGCGCATGACCTGCCGGTCGAAGCGGTCGCGGTACTTCACGTGGCTCCTTGTTCTTGGGGGTGGGTGTCCGCGGTTGGTTTTCGCCCCCGCCGCCCCTACGCCACCACCCGCCACCGCCGAACCCGATGCCCCGCACCATGATCCGTCCAGAGATCATCCGGCTCCGCGGCGTCAGCCCACTCCACCGCCCCGCCCTCAAGAGGACGCGCCCCTGGAGAAGGTTCCAGCACAGCCGCCATCAGCTGACGCGTGTAGGGATGCCCGGGGTCGGAGAACACCGAGTCCGTGGGCCCCTCCTCCACGACCACCCCGTGCCGCAGCACGACCACCCGGTCGGCGATCCCTCGTACGACAGCGAGATCGTGACTGATGAACAGGCAGGCCAACTCCCGCTCCCGGCGCAGATCGTCGAGCAGCCGCAGGACGTCGGCCTGGACCGAGACGTCCAGGGCCGTGGTGATCTCGTCCGCGATGAGTACATCCGGCTCACCGGCCAGCGCCCGCGCGATCCCGATCCGCTGCCGCTGCCCGCCGGAGAGCTGCGCGGGCAGCCGTTCGGCGAGGGCGGGATCGAGCCGCACGTCGGAGATGAGCTCCCGGGCGCGCGCGGCGGCCTCCGTACGCGAGCCCGCCGTGCCGAAGAACCGCAGCGGCCGCCGCACCGCGTCACCGACCGTGCGGCGCGGGTTCAGGGACGTGTCGGCGTTCTGGAAGACGAGCTGGACCCGGCGCCTCAGCGACAGCGGTCGCTTCCCGGCGGGCCTGGCGAGGTCGCCCGATTCATGGGTCATCGTGCCGCCGGACGGGGTGCGCAGGCCCGCGAGCGTCCAGGCGAGCGTGGATTTTCCGCTGCCCGACTCCCCTACGAGGGCGACGACTTCGCCGCGCCGGACGTCGAAGGAGACACCGTCCACGGCGCGGGACGATCCGTAGTCGATGGTGATGTCCCGTGCGGAGACGGCCGGGGGCGAGTCGTCGGGCACCGCCGTCCTCGGACGCACCTCCCGCTCCCCCGTCTCGCCCACGAGCGCGAGCCCTTCGTCGTCGAGGCGCGGCACACTCGCCAACAGCCGTCTGGTGTACGGGACTTGGGGCGCGGCGAAGAGCCGCCCGGTGGGCGCGGCCTCCACGATCCGTCCGGACCGCAGCACGCTCACCTCGTCGGCCATGTGGGCGACGACCCCGAGGTCGTGGCTCACCAGGACGGCGGCGAGGCCGAGTTCGTCGCGCAGCGTTCCGATCAGATCGAGGACACCACGCTGGGTGACGACATCGAGCCCGGTCGTCGGCTCGTCGAGGACGAGGAGCTTCGGACGGGCCGCGATGGCCATGGCGATGGCGACGCGCTGCTGTTGACCTCCGGAGAGCTCGTGCGGGTAGCGGCGGGCGAGTTCGGCGGGGCGGGGCAGCCGGACCTGGTCGAGGAGGTCCACGACGGGTACCTCCCCGCCCGCCTCGGCGATCTGCCGTCCGATCCGCATGGAGGGGGTCAGGGCCTGCCCGGCATTCTGTCCGACCATGGCGGCCGTCCCGCCCCGCAGCCGCCTCAACTCCCGCGCGGGCAGCGCGAACACGTCGGCTCCGTCGACGCGGACCGAGCCGCCCGTCACCCGAGACCCGTGCCGCAGATGCCCCAGCAGCGTCGCCGCGACCGTCGACTTCCCGCTGCCCGACTCACCCACCAGCGCCAGCGTCTGCCCGGGCAGCACGTCCAGCGACACCTCACGCACCACGGGCACCTCACGCCCGCCCGAGCGATAGGCGACCGACAACCCGGCAACGGAGACGATCGAGGTCTTTGGAGTCATCAGAACCCCTCCCTGACCCGGTCGACGCCCCACGCCTTGGACAGACCGTCGGCCGCGAGGTTGAGCCCCACCACGAGCGTGGCCAGGGCGATGATCGGCGCGAGGCTCGCCATCGGGACGACAGTGATGGCCGTGCGGTTCTCGGCCACCATCAGGCCCCAGTCGGGAGTCGGCGGATCGGCGCCGAAGCCGAGAAAGGACAGCGAGGAGATCAGCAGCACCACCCATGAGGCCCGCATCGCGAACTCGACACACACCACGTCGACGATGTTCGGCAGGACCTCGCGCCGCAGGATCGGCCAGGTGCCCTCGCCCCGGGCCCGCGCCGCGGTCACGTAGTCGGCGGGCACGACCGCGAGCGCGGCGCCTCGCACGACCCGTACGACCTGCGGTACGTACACCACCGCGATGGCGAGGACGATGACCGACGGCCCCGTGCCCAGCGCGGTGACGACGACCAGCAGCGCCAGGACCGGCGGCACGGAGAGGACCGCGTCCAGCACCCGCCCCAGCACCTCGTCGAACCAACCGCCGCGCAGTGCCGCGGCGCACCCCACGATCGTGCCGATGAGCAGAGTCACCAGCGTCGCACCGATGGACACACCGAACGCGTACCGGCCGCCGTACAGGACGCGCGCCAGCACGTCGCGACCGTACTGGTCGGTCCCGGCCAGATGCCCCCAACTCGGCCCGAGCAGCGCCTGGTTCGCGTTGTTGGCGATGGGATCGTAGGAGGTGAGGACCGGTGCGAGCAGGGCGATCAGGACGTGCACGGAGACGATCGCGAGGCCGGCCGTGGCCGCTCGCGAGGACCGGAGCGTGCGCCATGCGCGGACCGCGGCGGACGGCGGCGCGACAGGAACGGCGGGCGCGGCCGCCGGGGTGTCCAGGGTGGTCATCGGGTCCTCCCGCGCGTACGGAGCTTGGGGTTGAGGGCCATGGCGCCGAGGTCGGCGGCCAGGTTGCAGGCCACGTACACGACCGCGCTGACCAGCGCGATGGCCTGGATGACGGGCAGGTCCCGGTTCTGCACCGAGGCGAGCATCAGCTTTCCGATGCCGGGGTAGTTGAAGACGTTCTCGACGACGGCGACCCCGCCGGCCAGCCAGGCGACGTTCAGCGCGATGACGTGCAGGGTGGGCAGCAGGGCGCTGGGCAGCGCGTGTCGAGTGACGACCCGCCATGTCGACAGGCCCTTCAGCCTGGCCGTCGTGACGTACTCGCTCGCCATCACGTCGATGACGGACGTGCGGGCCATGCGGACGATGTACGCGGCCATCACGACGGCGAGTGCGAGGGCAGGCAGCCATACGCCGGGCAGGAGTTGACCCACGCTCGCCTCGGGCCCGTACAGCACGACGGCGGGAAACACCGGCAGCGCGACCGAGAAGCACAGCACCAGCACGGTCGCGACGACGAACTCGGGGACGCTCATCCCGACCAGGCTGACCGTGGAGATCAGATGGTCCGGCCAGCGGTCGCGGTGGAGGCCCGCGAGGATGCCGAGGACGATCGAGCCGGTGACCGCGAACAGGACGGTGATCAGGGCGATGAGCGCGGAGTTGCCGAGATACATGGCGACTTCGCCGCCGACCGCCTTGCCGGACACCAGCGAGAGCCCGAAGTCGCCGTGCAGGGCCCCGCCCATCCAGTCGACGTACCGCTCCCAGGCCGGCTGGTCGAGCTTCAGTTTCTCGCGGAGGGCGGTGACCGCGTCCGGTGTCGCGTCCTTGCCGAGCACCTGGGTGGCGACGTCGCCGGGCAGCGCCTGGACGGCGAGGAAGACCAGGACGGAGGAGAGGAAGAGGGTGCCGACGGCGGCGAGTACGCGGCGGGCGACGAACGAGAGCACGCTCAGGCCCCCTTCTGCTGAAGGCCGATGCCGAGGTAGTCGAACTCGAAGCCGTACTCGGCGTATCCGCGCACCTTCCGCGAGATGCCGACGAGCCGGTCGGCGAACATCGGGGTCATCGCCCCGCCCTTGTCGATGACGAACGTCTGTGCCTCGCCGTAGAGTTCGCGCCGCCGCGTCTCGTCGGTCTCCTGGCGGGCCCGGTCGAGCAGTGCGTCGAACTCCTTGTCCGACCAGGCGGTCTCGTTGTAGGAGGAGCCGCTGCGGAAGACTTGGGTGAGGAGCTGGTCGACGGGTCTGCCGGTGAACCAGTACGTGGCCATGAGCGGCTTCTTCATCCAGATCTGCGTGTAGTACGAGTCCGCCGCGGCCGTCTTCACTCGGATGCGGATCCCGGCCCGCCTGGCCGAGTCCTGGTAGGCGAGGGCCATCGGTGTGAAGACCGGGTCGTACGAGGACGTGTAGAGGTCGACCGTCAGGCCGTCGTGCCCCGCCTGCTTGAGCAAGTACCGCGCCTTCTCCGGGTCGTGCTTCGGGTGGGCGGTGATGTGGGCGGGGTCGCTCGGCGGCACCGGGTTGTCCCAGCCTGCCGTGCCCGCGCCCTGCAACGCGACCCTCACCACGTACTCCGGGTCGTAGGCGAGCTTCATCGCCTGCCGGACGCGTACGTCGGTGAAGGGCTTCTCGGTGGTGAGCATCGGCAGCACGTACCACTGGGCGTTCTCGACCCGGGCGATCGTCGCTCGGTCGGAGGCGGCGACGACGCGGGCGGTGGCGAAGTCGAGGTTGGTCTGGGAGAGCAGGTCGACCTGCCCCGCCAGCAAGGCATTTGAGCGGGCCGACATGTCGGCGACGGAGTAGAAGTCGATGGCGTCCAGGACCGGGCGGCCGGCCCAGTGGTCCTCGTACGCGGTGATCCGGCCGGGGCCCGCGGGCGTGAACGACTCCAGCTCGAAGGGGCCGGTGCCTATGCCGGTGCGGCCGATGCCTCGAGCGCTGCCGTCAGGGATGACGTAGCAGTTGTAGTGGGTGAGGAGGCTCGGGAACTCCGCGTTGGGGGTCTTGAGCGGCACGACGAGCGTATGGGCGTCGGGTGTTCGCAGCTCCTCGGGGTCGATGAGTGGTGCGAGCACGGCCGCCTGCGGGGAGGCCGTCTGCTTGTCGAGGATGTGGCGCAGGGTGTACGCGGCGTCGGCGGAGGTGAGTTTCCGCCCGTCGTGGAAGGTGACGCCCTTGCGGAGGCGGAAGGTCCAGGTGCGCGCCTTGGCGTCCGGTTCCCAGGACTCGGCGAGGTCGGGGGCGAGCTCGCCGTTCGCGGCGATGCGGACCAGGCGGTTGTAGAGGGCGCCGAGGTACTCGTACGCGGACAGGGCGCTCGCCGGGTCGAGGGTCTCGGCGTCGGAGGCGGGCGGCCGGGCGATGCGGAGGGTGCCGCCGCGGTCGGGAGTGCCCTCCTTCGAACCCGTGGGCAGGGCCGGGGCCGCCGAGGCGCCGGTGCAGCCGGTGAGCAGCCATGACGCACCGAGCGACGCGCCGCCCGCGGCGGCAGCGGCGAGGACCGAGCGCCGTCCTGGGTGGTGGATGTCGGGCATGGACCGACCGCCCTTCCCGCTATTCGTTCAGCGGAACGATTGAGTGAACGGCGTGAACGATAACCAGCCGCTGGTTCCGCGCCAACCCCGGGAACGCGGAAATTAACCCAGGAAACCGAGCTGTTACGCCGACGCAGGAAGCCCGGCCGCCCCGCGTGCAGCTGGTAGACGCCTGAACGGAAAGCGCTTGCTCCGTTCTCATCTCCCTTTGGGAGGGACGGCCACCCATGGCCTCGCGGGAGAAACCGCTCGAGCACCGCTACCGCGGCGAACACCCGATCCGCACGGTCGTCTACCCGTTCCGCGCCGACCGCTGGAAGCTCGCAGCCGCCTTCCTCGTCTCCACCGTCGACGACCCCCCTGGCGGGGCCGGCTCCGGTCATCACCAAGGGCCTGGAGTCCGTACTCGGTCTCGTCATCGGGGGCATCCGGCCGACCTCGGGACGGCTGCTGCTCGACGGGGCCGACATGAACTCCCTGGACCTGCGGACGTACCGGCGCTTCGTCTCGGTCGTGCCGCAGGAGTCGATCCTCTTCGAGGGCACCGTGCGGGAGCACGTCGCGTACGGCACCGACGACGCCGACGAGGCGACGGTTCGCGCGGCGCTGGAAGACGCCAACGTGCTGGAGTTCGTCGACCGGCTGCCGCGCGGGCTCGACACCGTGGTGGGAGAGCACGGGGCCCGGCTGTCGGGCGGTCAGCGGCAGCGGCCGTCCGTCGCGCGCGGGGCCCTCATCCGCGATCCGCGCGTGCTCATCCTCGACGAGGCGACGTCCGCGCTGGACACCCGGTCGGAGGCGCTGGCCCGGCTGGCGCTGGCCCGGCTGGTGCGTGGGCGCACCACGTTCATGGTGGCGCACCGGCTGTCCACGATCCGGGGTGCGGACCGGATCGTGGTGATGGGAGACGGTGCCGTGCGGGAGATCGGGTCGCACAAGGAGCTGGTACGGCGCGGGGGTGCGTACGCGGCACTGCATGGCGGCCAGCTCGCCTGCGCCGATGCGGCGCTCGGGTCTGTCCGAAGGATCAGGCCCCGGGGGGCTTCTGGCCGGGATCCGCCAGAAGCCCCTGGGCCGACAGGGCCCAGGGGTCCGACCACCGTGCCGACCGCCTCACTCCCCCGCGTAGGCCTTCTCCAGGGCGGCGATGTCGAGCTTGGACATCTTCATCATCGCCTGCATCGCGCGGGCCGCCTTCTCCACGTCCGGGTCGCTGATCATCTCGGTCAGCCTGATCGGGTTGACCTGCCAGGAGAGGCCGAACTTGTCCTTCAGCCAGCCACAGGGGCCGTGCTCGCCGCCGCCCTCGATGAGCTTGTCCCAGTAGAAGTCCACCTCCGCCTGGTCCTCGCAGTCGATCAGGAAGGAGACGGCCTCGGTGAACTTGAACTCCGGGCCGCCGTTCAGGGCGACGAACTTCTGGCCGTTCGCCTCGAACTCCACGGTCAGGACGGAACCGGCGGGGCGGCTGGGCCCGGCCTCCGGGTAGTGGGTGATCCGGCCGATCCGGGAGTTCTTGAAGACCGAGGCGTAGAAGTTGGCGGCGTCTTCTGCCTGGTCGTCGAACCAGAGGCAGGTGGTGAATCCTTCGGTGGCCATGGGCACCTCCTGGAGTGGGAACGCTGTCACCTCTGTCGACTGATCCTCGTGCGGAAACTCATCGGTGGCTCGGGCAATCGCCTGGATATCCGCAGCAGGATGTCTACCTTTGATCTTGGCCAGTGCTCCGCCGTTTACGGCGAGGGTGAAGGCCATGTCAGGGCTGCTGTGACCCGTGCTGGTGCACGGGTCCGCAGTGTTGTCCTCAGCCGGCGGGGCGCTGCTGGTTCTCGATGTACTGGCGGACGACGGTCAGCGGTGCCCCGCCGCAGGACCCGGCGAAGTAGGAGCCGGACCAGAAGTGTCCGCCCCACAGGTAGCGGCGGACGTGGGCGTCGTATTCCTGGCGCAGGCGTCGGGAGGAGACGCCCTTGAGGCTGTTGACCAACTTGGAGAGCTGGACCTTGGGCGGGTAGTGGACGAGGAGGTGGACGTGGTCCTGTTCGCCGTTGAACTGCTTCAGCTCGGCCTCGAAGTCCTGGCAGACCTCGCGCATGACCTCTTCCGTGCGGGTCAGCATGACGTCGGTGAAGGCGTTGCGCCGGTACTTCGTGACAAAAACCAAGTGGACATGGAGGTTGTAGACGACGTGACGACCGGTGCGTACATCGGGGCTTGGATTCCAGCGGGGTGACATAAACCAATATCGTATAGTGTCGTCCATGAGTGATCACGACGTGGAGACACGGCAGTTCGGGCACCGTGCCCGGCTTGCACTGCCCCCTGCCATGGCGCTCAAGGCTGATGGCCAGGCGCACGCGGCCCGCACCATGTGGAATCTCCTGCACGCCTGGTGGCAGATGATGCCGAGGCAGAAGCGGACGCTCGCGAACGCGGACGCCGCGATCCGCCAGGCCCGCCAGGACATCGATTTCCTCGCCGTCCTTCCCGCTCACCGCGCAGGCGGTGCTGAAGACGTATTTCCAGGCGTGGAAGAACTGCTGGGACGGCCGGACGGACGCCCCGAACTTCAAGGCCCGTTTCCGCACCGCCCTGACCGTGGACGTGCCGCAGGGCCGGGATTTGAACATCGTCCGTGTCCACCGCCGGTGGGGCATGGCCAACCTGCCGAAGATCGGCCGTGTCCGCTTCCGCTGGACCAAGGACCTCCCCGTCGGCGAGCACGCCGGCAAGGAGAACCGGATCACCGGCGCCCGGCTGGTCAAAGACCCGCTCGGCTGGCACATCGCCTTCCGTGTCCAGAGCCTCGAACCCGTCCCGGAACCCCACCAGGGGCCGCAGGTCGGCATCGACGTCGGCATCACCGTGCCCCTCGCACTCTCCGACGGCCAGACGTACGAACACGGCGCATGGCTGACCGAGCAGGAGCGGGCCAAGCTCCTGGGCCTGGAGCAGCGCGCCGCCCGCCGCAAGAAGCACCACAAGCCGACAGAGCGCACCTCCCGCCGGCTGCACCACACCTACGACCAGATCGCAGCACTGCGCGCGAAAGCCAAGCGCCGGGCCACGGACTGGCAGCACAAGACCACCACCCAGATCGCCGACAAGTACGGCGTCGTGGTGGTGGAAGCACTCCAGATCACGAACATGGTCAAGTCCGCCAGGGGAACCGTCGAAGAGCCGGGAACGAACGTCGCCCAGAAATCCGGGCTGAACCGCTCGATCAGCGGAGAGGCATGGGGCCGCACGGTCACCCTGCTGACGTACAAGCTCGCCCATCGAGGCGGCACCCTGGCCAAGGTCCCCGCCCCGGGCACCTCCCGGCGTTGCTCAGCCTGTGGGTTCACCACACCCGGCAGCCGGGAGACCCAGGCCCTGTTCGTGTGCAAGAACCCCGACTGCGGATGGTCCGCCAACGCCGACCACAACGCGGCCCGGAACGTCTTGCACCTGTACCGGACGGGCCACGCGCTCATCCCGGCTGCCGGGAGGGCAGTCGCCAGGCGCGCTCGCCGCGTCAAGCCCGCCACCGCAAGGTAGGCAGGAATCTCCCTGCTTAGCTGGGAGAGCACTTCAAACGTGCCGTTTCACCTCGTAGATCGTCTCGGAGACGGGCGCCGGATGGGGTGTGTCGTGCCAGCCGATCTCCGCTGCCCGCTTGACGATGGCCCGGCGGGCGGCCACGGCAGCGTCCTCGTTCTCGAAGAACGCGACGGACAGGCCGTTGCCCGTGGCCGGGTCGACGAGGTGATAGGCGGCGTGGACACCCGGGACACCGACTGCCGCGTCCAGCACCCAGTCCCGGTCGTCGTCGGGCATCGGTTCCCACACGGCTACTCTCGCGATCATCGCTTCCTCCAGTGGTGGCGTCCTGTCTCGTTCGTCCTGTCCTGTCTTCCTGTCCCGTTCGGCTTCCATGGCGTCGGGACAGCGGTGCCGACGGCCGGTACCCATGGCTTTTATTCACGCGACCGAGTTCCGGTACGGAACTAGCATGGCCCGCCATGACCTCTTCCGACGTCGAGAGCATCCAGCCCTTCCGTATCGACATCGCCCAGGCGGACCTCGACGATCTGCACGCACGCCTCGACCGCACGCGGTGGCCGGACGAGCTGCCGGGCGTGGGCTGGGCGTACGGAATCCCGCGCGACTACCTCAAGGAACTCGTGCGGTACTGGCGGCACACGTACGACTGGCGTGCGGCCGAGGCCCGGCTCAACGAGTGGCCCCAGTTCACGACGACGATCGACGGGGCGAACGTCCACTTCGCGCACATCCGCTCGCCGGAACCGGACGCGACCCCGCTGATCATCACGCACGGCTGGCCGGGCTCGATCGTCGAATTCCTCAATGTGGTCGGGCCGTTGACCGATCCGCGCGCCCATGGCGGTGATCCGGCCGACGCGTTCCATGTGGTGGTGCCGAGCATCCCGGGATTTGGTCTGTCGGGGCCCACGACGGCCACCCGCTGGGAGATCGGCCGGGTCGCCGCCGCGTTCGCCGAGCTGATGGACCGGCTCGGCTACCGGCGCTTCGGGGCACAGGGCGGCGACTGGGGCGCGGCGATCTCCCGCGAGCTGGGCCGCACCCACCCCGAGCGGATCATCGGCGTCCACCTGAACCTACTGCCGGGCGCACACGCGACCGTCGAGCCGGACCCCGCGGAGCTGTCCGCGCTGAGCCCGCGGGAACGCGAACGCACGCTCGCCTCGTGGCGACGCACGCAGGAATGGACCCGCGAGCGGCAGGGGTACGGCGTCCTCCAGTCGACCCGGCCGCAAACCCTCGCCTACGGGCTCACCGACTCGCCCGTCGGCCAACTCGCCTGGATCGCCGAGAAGTTCAAGGAGTGGACGGACTCGGACGAGCGCCCCGAGGACGCCGTCGACCGGGACCAGTTGCTCACGAACGTGATGCTGTACTGGCTGACGGGGACGGCCGGTTCGTCCGCGCGGCTCTACTACGAGCGGGCCCATGCGGACGGCTGGGGCGGGCCCGTCCCGCCGTCGACCGCGCCGACCGCGCTCGCCGTCTTCCCTCGGGAGAACTTCATCCCGCTGCGGCACATCGCGGACCGCACGGACTCCATCGTGCGGTGGACGGAGTTCGACCGGGGCGGGCACTTCGCCGCGATGGAGGAGCCGGACCTGCTCGTTGGTGATGTCCGGGCGTTCTTCCGGGAGCTTCAGGGCGGGCGGGGACAGTGATCGGGGAGAGTCTTCATCTCCAACGTCAGCATTTCCGACGTCAGCCGGTGAGCCCGCGGACAGCCGACCAGCGTGGCCCGCTCCCCCACGAACCCTCTGGGTGAGCCTCGGGCGTCCGCGGGCAACCGCCACCGTTTTCTCAGCTCGCGGGGGCCGACTCCGTCGTCGTGTCGGATGACGTGTAGTCGGGCGGCGGCGACGCGGGGGAATCGTCAGGGGCGGGTTCCGTCGTCGGGGGCTCGGGGGACGGGGAGTCGGATGGCGGTGTCGGTGAGGACGGGGTGGGCGAAGAGGTCGACGGGGACGGGGAGTCCGGCGACGGCGGCAGCGAACTCACCGACGGGGAGGGCTTGTTCACCGGCGGGTCCGTCTTCTTGTCCTTCTCGCCGGTGTCGCCCTTGTGGCGGTTGAACCAGTCGCCGTTTTCGGGGTCGTAGATGACGAAGATGTTCACGACCTGGGGCGCGGGCGAGACGACCACGACGTTCGACGGCCGGTACGACGGCCAGGAGTCGCCGGTCCGCTTGGGCGTGGCCTGCTGCGCGACCGGGGGCAGCAAGGGGTTGCCGCAGGCGCAGCGCACCCGGGGCACGCCCCGGTCGTCGACGAGGACGGCGGTGCCGGTCTGCAGGACGGCCTGGTAGCTGGTGGGCTTGCCGCCGCGGTAGCCGTGGTTGGTGACGCGGGTGTCCATCCGCAGCTGTACGGGGGTGAGCGAGCGCAGATACGCCGGGACGCCGGAGGGCTCGATGCCCTCGACCGAGGCGAACGCCTTGTTCTTGGCCGGAGCCTCCTGGAGCGCGGAGATCTGCTTCTCGACGTCGCAGGTGGCAACCTTTCGCGTACCGCCGTAGAGGCCGGGCGCCGAACCGTCCACGCCGCGCGTCACGTTGGCGGAGTCGGAGGTGCTCGTCGGCGACGGCGTCTCGGGCGGGGTGGAGCTGTCGCGTGCCGTCGACTCGGTGAACGGGTCGGGCCCCGACTTGCCCGCGGCCTGGAGGAAGACCTCGCCGCCCGAGCCCGAGGTGCCGCCGTCGGGGCGGGTGAGGACGACGGCCAGGGTCACGGCCACGACAAGCGCGGTGGCGATCACCGCGACCCGGGGCGCGGACTTCCACCAGCGCCGGTCGGGTCCTTCCCCGGAGCCGGTCCCGCCCGGGCCGAGCGGACCACTGGGTCCGCCTCGGCCGCCCGGACCGGAAGGACCTGAAGGGCCACCGCCCGATCCGTCCGCACCCGAGTCGCCGCCCGACGGGCCCAGCGGGGCACGGTCGTCCGGCGGAGGCGTGGGACCCGGCCGGGTCGGCCCCGACAGCGGGCCGGAGGGTGGTCCTGTGGGGCGGCCGGAGGACGGCGGTTCGACACTCACGAGTTCTTCTTCCCGGCGTAGGGATCACGCGCCACTTCATACGTTTCTTGCAGATTTATTACCCAATCAGCCCATTGTGTGCTCTGGTCCTATACCTCCCGCAAGCGGACGCGGTCGGCCCTCTCGGCAGGCGGGCCGCCAGAGCCCTGTCTAGCGTGGCAACGTGAGCCTCCGAACACGTCCTGACCAGGCAGTGGCCCGCCACGGCTGGGTGCAGGCTGTCGCAACGGTCCTGGCCGGGTTGATCGCCATGGCCGTGGTCGCCGCGCTCGGACTGTGGGCGGCCGGTGCGGCGGATCTGCCGGACGGGGCGTTCCCCCGGGTCGTGGCGGCCACCGTCGTCGTGGCGGTCGGCGGCTCGATCGAGCTCTCGGGTGGCGCCGGGGCGATCGCCGAAACCAAGGCGGGACTGACGGTCATTCCCCTGTCGGTGACACTCACCGGAGTCCTGGTCGTCGCCGCCGGTTTCCTCCGACCGCTGCGTCACCGGGCCGTCGCCGGAGCCTCCGAACTCGCGGGCTGGGCCGCCCGGATCGCGGTCCTGTGGATCCTGGTGCTGACCGCCCTCGCCCTGCTGGCCCGCCAGACCTTCACGATCTCGCTCGGCGAGGGGACGATCTCCGACATCGGTGACCTGTTCGGCGCGACACCCCGGGTGGGCTTCGAGGCGGACGTGCCGGTGACGCTCTTTTTCGGCCTGCTGTGGCTGGCCGGCGTACTCGTCCTCGCGCTGCTCGTCTCCCCCAGGGCCCCGCTCCCGGCCCGGCTGCTGCGTTTCCAGCAGTCGGTGCGGCCGGCCGCGTACGCCATGGTCGTGCTGCTCCTCGCGTACGTCGCCGTGGGCGTGCTGATCGGCCTCGTGGTGGCGGCGACGCGCGGGCATGTCCGGGAGACGTTCGGCGTCATCCTCCTCGGGCTGCCGAACCTCGTCTGGCTCGCCTTCACGATCGGCCTCGGCGCCTCCTGGGAGGGGCGCGTCGAAGGGCCGTTCGGACTGCCGATGCCGCAGTTGCTGGACACCGTGCTGCGTACGC
This sequence comes from Streptomyces sp. 2A115, assembly GCF_052245575.1. Taxonomy (NCBI): domain Bacteria; kingdom Bacillati; phylum Actinomycetota; class Actinomycetes; order Kitasatosporales; family Streptomycetaceae; genus Streptomyces; species Streptomyces sp. 2A115. The sequence goes on from NZ_JBQQCG010000018.1 coordinate 40,162, forward strand.
CGGACATCTCCACCCTGAATCTGCGCACGCTCGCCGAGCACGACGGCAAGGTGTGGTGGCTCGTGGTCGTCGACGCCGTTCTGCTGCTGGCCGCCGCGTTCCTGATGGTCTCCCGCTCACCGGCCCGCATGCGGGCCTGGCAGCACGCCCTGCACATGGCGGTCGCGCTCGCACTCACGGTGCTCATGATCTGCCTCGTCGGCCGGATCTCCGCGCACTACGGCCTGTCGGTGCTCGGCATCGGGGACCTCGGCAGCGGGCTCTCCGGTGACCTCTTCCTGCGGCCACGGCTGTGGACCGCGCTCGGTTTCGCCGTGCTCTGGGGGCTGGTCACGGGCTTCCTGGGCGGTCTGCTCGCCTCGCGGGTGCGCCGGCGGGGCGAGGTGGCCGACTCCCGCCCCTGAGGTACCGGCGTCGCACTACGGTACGGATCCATGATCGAGCCAGACTTCCTGCGCACCACTCGAACGGGGTACGACTCCGTGGCGGTCCGCTACGCCGAGCTGTTCGCCGACGGACTCGAGGACTACCCGCTGGACCGGGCGATGCTCACCGCGTTCGCCGAACTGGTGCGGGCGGACGGCGGCGGGCCGGTCGCCGACGTGGGCTGCGGGCCGGGCCATGTGACCGCGCTCCTGCGGTCACTCGGGCTGAACGCGTCCGGCATCGACCTGTCGACGGAGATGGTCGCGCTCGCCCGTAAGGCCCATCCGGACCTGCGGTTCGAGGCGGGCTCGATGAGCGCCCTGGATGTGGCGGACGGTGCGCTCGGTGGACTCCTCGCCCGGTACTCGATCATCCACACCCCGCCGGAGCGGCTCCCGGAGTTGCTCGCCGAGTTCCATCGGGTGCTGGCCCCGGGCGGCCATCTGCTGCTCGCGTTCATGGCCCACGACCAGCCCTCGGCGCCGGCGGAGTCGTTCGACCACAAGGTGGCGCTCGCCTACCGCTGGTCGCCGGACCGCGTCGCCGAACTGCTGCAGGAGACCGGTCTCGTCGAGACGGCCCGGCTGCTACGCGCACCCAAGGAGAACGAGCGAGGCTTCCCCCAGGCCCACTTGCTGGCTCGCAGGATCTAGCGGGTGTTTTGAAGGTCCGTGTGGTGCCCGCGGTGTCCGGTGCGTGCCCTGGGGGGGTACCCCGGCCGAAGGCTGAGGGGAGTGCCGGCCGAAAGCCCTCGCACTGGACGTACTTGGGCTTTCGGCCGGTGCGGCGAAGGGGGCCCCCGCCCGAGCCGTGCGAAGCCGGTTCGGGCGGGGGCGCGTGCCGGGCGCCGTGGGTGCCGTGCGGGACTTTCGAAACACCCCTGGCTGACCGACCGGCGGCAGGGCATCAGGACGGCAGCCGCGGAAAGGCGGGAAGGGCCCAGCGCGGCGGTTCGGGCGGCGGCCCGGGACGCTCGGGTGACCCGACCACCCGGAGGTCCACCTGGGTCGGTGTGTGGCCCGTCTCCGCGGCGCCGGTCGCTGCGGCGCGAAGCGCGCCCACGAAGGCGAGGCAGGAGTCGTACCGGTCGTCGGGGCTCTTGGCGAGAGCCTTCGCCAGGACGCCGTCCACGGGGGCGGCGAGCTCGGGGCGCTGCTCGGTCAGGCGGGGCGGCTGGTCGTACTGGTGGGCCCAGAGCAGTGCCATGTCGTCGTCACGCTGGAAGGGGGGCCTGCCGACCAGGGTCTCGTGGACGACACAGGCGAGGCTGTAGACGTCACAGCGTCCGTCGACCGGACGTCCGGAGATCTGCTCGGGCGCCACGTAGTCGAGCGTGCCGACGAACTGGCCGACGGTCGTGAATCCGGTCAGGGACAGCGACTTCTTCGTGAGGCCGAAGTCGGTGAGGTAGACGTGCTCGGGGTGGTCGCTGTCCGTGCCCGCGGCGACCAGGATGTTGCCGGGTTTTACGTCACGGTGGACCAGGCCGTGGTCGTGGGCGGCGTCGAGTGCGGACGCCACCTGGGCGGCGATGCGCGTGGCCACCGCGATGGCCAAGTGGCCCTCGCGGTCGAGCAGATGGCGCAGGTCGCGGCCGGAGACGTACCGCATGGCGATGTAGAGGACGCCGTCCGTCTCGCCGGCCTCGAAGACCGGCACGATGTGCGGGTGGTCGATCGCGGCGGCCACGCGCGACTCGTGCGTGAAGCGTTTGCGGAAGGTGTCGTTGCGCGCGAGTTCCGGGGCGAGCAGTTTGAGGGCGACGGTGCGGTCGAGGCGCAGGTCCTTGGCGCGGTAGACGACGGCCATTCCGCCGCGACCGATCTCGCGCTCGATCCGGTAGCCCGCGATCTGCTTGCCGATCAGCTCGGAGGGCCGCCCGGAGTACACGCTCATGTCGTTGGCCATCAGCCGTCACCGTCGCCATCGCCGTCGCCCGTGACCAGCCGGGTGGGGGCGTGGCTCGTGTCCTCCACGATCTGCGTCGGTTCCGGTCCGGCATCCCGCACGACCTGCGTCGGCTCGGGTCCGGCATCCCGCACCACCTGCGTCGGCTCCGGACCAACATCCCGCACCACCTGCGTCGGCTCCGGACCAACATCCCGCACCACCTGCGTCGGCTCCGGACCAACATCCCGCACCACCTGCGTCGGCTCCGGACCGGCAGCGGGCGGCTCCGGTGTCGCGTACGTGTTCAGCCGGGTGCCGTCGCAGTACACCCACCGCTCGTGCTCGGCCTCGTACAGCCACACGGCCTCGCCGTCGACGACGATCCCGACTCGCATCCCCTTCGTACGGCCGTGGAACGACTCCCCGTCGAGGTGTCCGTTCGCCAGTTCCTCGACCGTCTGCCGGTAGCGGCCCAGCGTCTCCTCGACCCGGGCGAGCAGCGGGCGCGGGTCCGCGGTGCGGGCGAGTGGTTGGCCCGCGGCGGGTGGTTCCCGCGGTACGGCGAGCAGGAGGCGGCCGTCGACCCACGCCGACCAGCCGTTGGCGCAGACGACGTGGCCCCAGTCACCGCGGCGTTCGTCGAGCCGGACCGGCAGCAGCGCGTCGAGGGACACCGTGGGCCGGGCCGAGTCCGGGGCCTCCCAGGCCGGCATGCCGTCCTGCGGGACGACATGCGTGGGGCGGAAGTCGGGGGTCGTCGTCATCGCGCCTACTTCCGCATGACCTCGGGTTCGTGCCGCCTCAGCAGCCGGGCGACCACGTATCCGAAGACGACCGAGAGGACGACGAGCATGCCCATGTTGAGCAGCCACACGCCCGTCGAGTGCCGGAACAGCGGGTCGGCGGTCAGGTCACCCGGTACGAGCCGGGCCAGACCGACCGTGCCCGCCATCGCGCCGAGCGCCCACCGAGACGGCACCAGCCACGACAACTGCTCGATGCCGGGCACGCCGTCGAGCTTCAGCAGCGCGCCGCAGAACACGACCTGGACTATGGCGAGCAGCACGAGCAGCGGCATCGTCACCTCCTCCTTGCGCACCAGCGCGGAGACGAGGAGGCCGAGCATCATCGCCGTGAAGGCGAGCAGTGCGACGGCGAGCGTGATCTCGGCGAGGGGCGGAATGAGCACGCCCTCTCCGCCGGGCGCGTTCAGGTCGACGCCGAGCAGCGCCACCAGCGTCAGTACGACGGCCTGCAGGACGGTGATCGCGCCGAGGACGACGACCTTGGACATCAGGTACGCCGATCTGGAGAGGCCGACGGCCCGTTCGCGCTGGTAGATCACGCGTTCTTTCACCAGTTCCCGCACGGCGTTGGCCGCACCCGTCAGGACTCCGCCGACGCACAGGATGAGCAGCGCGTTCATCGCCGTCTCCTGCGTCAGTTCGCTCCCGGCCAGCGCTCGGGCCATGGCGCCCATCACGAACGGCAGGGCGATCATGATGGCGAGGAACGTCCGGTCGGCGCCGAGGGCGGCCGCGTACCGGCGCACCAGCGTGTTCAGCTGGGAGCCCCAGCTCTGGGCCTTGGGCGGCCGGGCGACCGTGCCGGTCGCGGGCGCGGCCTGCGGGAGGTGCGGCTGGGCGGTGGAGTTGACGATGTACTGCCGGTGGTGGAGGGACTCGCGGTACTGGCCCGCCCAGTCCCGGTCGTGGTCCCGTTCGAAGGCCTCGAACGCCTCGGGCCACTGTCTGTAGCCGAAGAAGTCGAGGGTCTCCTCGGGTGGCCCGTAGTAGGCCACCCGTCCGCCGGGGGCGAGCACGAGCAGCCGGTCGCAGACGTCGAGGCTGAGCACACTGTGGGTGACCACGATGACGGTCCGCCCGTCGTCGGCCAGTCCGCGCAGCATGTGCATCACGGAGCGGTCCATGCCGGGGTCGAGACCGGAGGTCGGCTCGTCGAGGAAGAGCAGGGACGGCTTGGTGAGCAGTTCGAGGGCCACGCTGACGCGCTTGCGCTGGCCGCCGGAGAGACTGTGGATGGGTTGTCCGGCACGCTGTTCCAGGCCCAGCTCACCCACGACCTCGTCGACCCGGGCCCGGCGCTCGGCCTTCGCGGTGTCCTGCGGGAAGCGCAGCTCGGCGGCGTACGCGAGGGCCCGCCGCACGGTCAGCTGGGCGTGCAGGATGTCGTCCTGCGGTACGAGGCCGATGCGCTGGCGCAGCTCGGCGTAGTCCCGGTACAGGTCGCGGCCGTCGTACAGGACCGTGCCCCGGTCGGCGGGACGCTGCCCGGTCAGGGCGTTCAGCAGTGTGGACTTTCCGGCGCCGCTGGGTCCGACGACCGCGAGCAGGCACTTCTCACCGACGGGGAAGGAGACCCGGTCGAGGAGCGTCTTGCGGCCCCGGTCGACGGCGACCGTCAGGTCCTGCACGTCGAGTGAGACCTCGCCGGTGTCGACGTACTCCTGCAGCTGGTCACCGACCAGGCAGAACGCCGAGTGGCCGATCCCGACGATGTCGCCCTCGGCGATCCCGGCGCCAGTGATGGGCTGGCCGTTGAGGAACGTGCCGTTGTGGCTGCCGAGGTCGACGATCTCGTACGTCCCGTCCGGCAGCGCGCGCAACTCCGCGTGCCGTCGGGAGACAACGAGGTCGTCGATGACCAGGTCGTTGTCGCCGCCGCGGCCGATGCGGACCGTGCGGGCGGGCAGCGGGCGCACGGTCGTGGGCTGCCGGAAGGTGCCGGTCGCGGCCGGCACGGAGACTGCGGAGGGTCGTTCGGGTGTGGGCGGGGGCCGGTCGACGAGCACGGCGCACGGGCCGTCGGCGGGGTTGCCGAAGCGGATGACGCTGCCCGGTCCGACGTCCCACTCATGGACGCGGCGGCCGTCGGCGTACGTACCGTTCGTGCTGTTCTCGTCCTCGAGCGTCCAGTGGTCGGCGTCGGGCCGCAGGATCGCGTGGTGCCAGGAGACCCTGGCGTCGTCGATGAAGATCTCGCTGAGCGGATCGCGTCCGACGTGATAGTCGTGGTCCGGGGTCATCAGCGTGGAGCCCGTCTCGGTTTCGAGGACGAGTTCGGGTACCAGCGACCGTTCTCCCATGCCTGAATTCTAGCTATTCGTCCACATGTGTGCCTGATCGGCGAGAACCGCGCCCGAGCCGCTCCAGCAGTGATCAGACAGCCGGGAGCCGACGGCCGGGGTCAGGCGGCCGGGACGGACAGGAACGGAAGGGTGCGCTGCATCCGCAGGGCGTCGACCGACTCCGCGAGCAGCTCGTACTCGGTGGTCTCGTCACTCGTGGCGATGCGGACGAGATACCCGGCGGCCAACTGGTCGGCCGCCAGCTCCTGTTCCGCGATATCGCCGCACCAGGTTCGCAGCACGCCCGGCACGTCAGGCGTGGTGTCCGCGACGGGCGCCATCGAGTTCGGCGGGAAGTACGGGGCGTCGGGGTCCGGGTCCAATCGCTCGGCGATCCATGATGCCCGGTCCCGTAACCACCACATCGCCAGCGCCAGAGTGGGCGCCCGGTACGTGCCGAGCGGTACGCCGACCCACATGCCCCCGCACACTCCGTACGCGGTGACATGGCACAGGAATTCGTCGTGCACGATAACTCCCCCATTGCATCCGCTCGCTGCGGTCCGGCCTCTCTTTCCTGCGGCTCGCTTGCCGTGCACCATGGCGCTGTTCGATCGACGGTTCTGCCCGCGGTTCCGCACGCGGTTTCCTCTGGGGTGAATGGTCCCAGCATTTAAGTATCGCAACTCCTGAAACACTGTCACCATGCCTTTCCGGCCAGTCTCCTGGCATATTCACGGCAGTGATTGGCCGAAACGACACGGCTCGTGTCCGCCCCGGCCCTCGGGCCCATTACCCGTGGGGTAATCGACGCGCGGAGCGCCGCCGGGCATGGTTGCGGTACCGGATTCCGAGGATCTCTCATCCGATTCCGAGGATCTCTCATCCGGTCCCTGACCAGCACGTACGACCTCAATGGAGGCTGATCGCCCATGCCCGCGAACCAGGATCGTTACGAGACCGCCGTCGCCCGATACTTCGAGGCCTGGAACGCCGACGAGGACGGGGCCACGGCGAAGGCCGTGGCCGCCGCCTGGGCCACGGACGGGAGCTACACCGACCCGTTCACGGATGTCAGCGGGCACGACGGGATCGCGGCCGTGATCGCCGCTACCCATGAGCAGTTCCCCGGTTTCGTCTTCCGGCCGACCGGTGCCGTGGACGGGCACCACGACATCGCCCGCTTCGGCTGGGAACTGGTCAGCACCGCGGACGGTTCGGCACCCGTCGCCGGGTTCGACGTGATCTGCCTGGACAGCGACGGGCGAATCCGGAGCGTGCACGGATTCCTGGACCGGGTGCCCGCCGGGGCGTGACGCGGCCCGCCGCGATGAGTTTTGCCTGGCTCGGTGGTCTCTTCAGTAAGGGATCACCGGGTGAAGTGGAGAAAACGATGAGCACGAAGACCGAACTGGATCAGCAATTCACCGCCGTGCTTCGGAAGAGCCCCGAAAAAGGCGGCTGGACCTATCTCACCTGGCCCGATTCCGTCGGATTCTTCGGCACCCGGGGCCTGGTCAAGGTCCGCGGGACGATCGACGGCCATCCCTTCCGGAGTTCGTTCATGGCCCTGGGCGACGGCACCCACATGCTTCCCGTGAAGGCCGCCGTGCGAAAGGCGATCGGCAAGGAGGCCGGGGACACCGTGACCGTACGACTGGAGGAACGCATTACGGACTGATTCCCTCCCCTTCGAGCTCGGGAGAGGGACACGTGGAACTCACGACAGATGCCGTTGCGGTGCCGCACCTGCACAGTCGCGCAGGTGCGGCATCCGGTGCATCCGATGCATTCGGCGCATCGGTGGAATCCGCGGTCCGAGGCCCGCAGGCCGAGGTCCGCGGGTCCGCCGGCCGCTGCCCGGCTGCCCGGCTGAGCGGCTGAGCGGCTGAGCGCATCGCAGTCGAAGCGACAGCTTCGAGGCCGGCGTGGGGGTTGGGAGTCAGGAGTTGGGAGTTACGCCGCTGCCTGCCGCACGATCTCGTCGATCCGGGCGAGCTCCTCCTCGGCGAACTCGAGGTTGCGCGTGGCCGCCACGCTGTCCTCCAGCTGCTGCGGGCTGCTGGCGCCGACCAGCGCGGAGGTGACCCGGCCGCCGCGCAGGACCCAGGCCAGCGCCATCTGGGCCAGGGACTGACCACGGGACTTCGCGATGTCGTCCAGCGCGCGCAGATGGCCGACCAGTTCATCGGTCACCTTGTCGGCGCTCAGGAAGGGGCTGTCGCTCGCGGCTCGCGAACCCTCCGGGATCCCGTCGAGGTAGCGGCCGGTGAGCAGGCCCTGCTCCAGCGGCGAGAAGGCGATGGAGCCCACCTCGAGCTCGTCGAGCGCGTCCAGGAGCCCCTCCTCGGGACGCCGGTCGAGCATCGAGTAGCGCGGCTGGTGGATCAGCAGCGGGGTGCCCAGCTCGCCCAGGATCCGGGCGGCCTCGCGGGTCTGCTCCGGCGAGTAGTTGGAGACGCCGACGTACAGCGCCTTGCCCTGCTGGACCGCCGAGTGGAGGGCGCCCATCGTCTCCTCCAGAGGGGTCTCCGGGTCGGGGCGGTGGGAGTAGAAGATGTCCACGTAGTCGAGGCCCATGCGGGCCAGGCTCTGGTCCAGCGAGGACAGCAGGTACTTGCGCGAGCCCCATTCGCCGTACGGGCCAGGCCACATCAGGTAGCCGGCCTTGGTGGAGATGATCAGCTCGTCGCGGTACGACGCGAAGTCCGCCTTCAGCGCGTCGCCGAGGGCCGACTCCGCGGCGCCGGGCGGCGGCCCGTAGTTGTTGGCCAGGTCGAAGTGGGTGACGCCCATGTCGAACGCGCGGCGCAGGATCGCTCGCTGGGTGTCCACCGGCCGGTCTGGGCCGAAGTTGTGCCACAGGCCGAGCGACAGCGCGGGCAGCTTCAGACCGCTGCGTCCGGTGCGCCGGTAGGGCATGTCCGCGTAGCGGTCGGTGTGTGCTGTGTACAACACGTGCTCCAGAGGGGTCGGTACGGAGGGGACCGGCGTTTACTCTCGCCTGTCCAGTAGGCAGCGGTCCAACAGGAGAATCGGATGGGATTCAGCGGATACGCTTCTCAATCATGGAATTGCGCCACCTACAGCACTTCGTCGCGGTCGCCGAGGACCAGCACTTTACCCGGGCAGCGGAACGGCTGATGGTGTCGCAGTCGGGTCTGTCCGCCTCGATCCGCTCCCTGGAACGGGAGCTCCGGGCTCCGCTCTTCGTCCGCACCACCCGCCGCGTCACGCTCACCGAGGCCGGCCGCGCCCTGCTGACGGAGGCGGAGCGGATTCTCGCCCAGGTCCGCGCGGCCGAGGACGCGGTGGCCGCTGTGCAGGGTGTGCTGCGGGGCACGCTCTCGTTGGGCACCGAGCAGTGCATCGCCGGAGTGCCTGTGGCCCGGCTGCTGGCCGCGTTCCGTCGGCAACACCCGGACGTGGAGATCAGGCTGCGGCAGGCGGGATCTGGCGCGCTCGCCGAGGACGTCGCCGCGGGCCGCCTCGACCTGGCCTTCGCCGTCACGACCCGCCCCGACACGGAACAGCTCCGCTGCCTGCCGCTGACCAGTGAACCGATGACGGTGCTCTGCCATCCCTCGCACCGCCTGGCGACCGGCGGCCCGGTCACGCCGTACGAGCTGGGCGGCGAGGCCTTCGTCGACTTCCACCCCGACTGGGGTCCGCGCCAGACCACCGACGCGGCCTTCGCGGCGGCGGGCGTGCGCCGGACGGTCGCGCTGGAGGTCAACGACGTACACAGCCTCCTCGACCTCGTCGAGGAGGGCCTCGGCATCGCCGTCGTACCCCACCACTTCGCCCACAAGCGGCAGGCCCTGCCGGCCCTCCCGCTCAAGGCCGACACAGAGACGCCGTACGAGACCGTCGCCATGCTCCCGCCCACGGAGGCGACCAGTCCGGCGGCGCGGGCGCTCATGGGACTGCTCGAACCGACCGACGCGTGACGCTCAGAGCGCGTACCCCGGCAGGACGACGTCCTGGATCAGGGTGTTGCGCTCGTCGAACGGGATGAACGCGCTCTTGACGGCGTTGACCGTGACCGCGCGCAGGTCGTCGAGGGTCCAGTCCGCCTCGTCGACGAGCAGGGACATCTCGCGGGTCATGGTCGTGCCGGAGACCAGGCGGTTGTCGGTGTTGAGGGTGACGCGGAAACCCAGGTCGCGCAGGTGCGTGATCGGGTGGTCGGCGATCGAAGTGGCCGCGCCCGTCTGGAGGTTGGAGGTGGGGCACATCTCCAGGGCGATACGGCGATCGCGTATCCAGCCCGCGAGGTGGCCGAGTTTGCCGTCCACGATGTCCTCGGCGATGCGGACGCCGTGGCCGATGCGCTGGGCGCCGCAGACCTGGAGGGCCTGGTGGATGCTGGGCAGGCCGTGGGCCTCGCCGGCGTGGATGGTGAAGGGGACGCTCTCGGCGCGCAGGTACTCGAAGGCGGCGAGGTGGTCGGCGGGCGGGAAGCCGTCCTCGGCGCCGGCGATGTCGAAGCCGACGACGCCCGCGTCCCGGAAGGCCACGGCCAGGTCCGCGATCTCACGGCTGCGGTCGAACATGCGCATCCCGCACAGCAGGGTCCGGACACGGACCGGGGTGCCCGCGGCCGCCGCCTTCGCCATACCGGCGGCCAGGCCCTCCTGCACGGTCTCGACGACCTCGGGCAGCGTGAGCCCGCCGTTCAGCATCAACTCGGGGGCGTAGCGGACCTCGCCGTAGACCACGCCGTCCTCGGCCAGGTCGAGGACGTACTCCTCGGCGGTCCGCAGCAGGCCCTCGCGGGTCTGCATCACGGCGAGGGTGTGCTCGAAGGTGGCGATGTAGCGGACCAGATCACCGGAGTTGGCCGCCTCGTAGTACCAGGCGGCGAGCGCGTCCGGGTCGGTGGTGGGGAGCGTGTGGCCCACCGCGTCGGCGAGTTCGACGAGTGTCGCCGGGCGGAGGCCGCCGTCGAGGTGATCGTGGAGGACGGCCTTGGGGAGGCGGCGGATGGTGTCGATGTCTATGCGGGGCTCGGTCATGCGGTGGTTCCTCGGCAGTTGTCGCAGTTGTCTGCGAGTCAGGTTGTCTGTGAGCGGTTCTCTGTGAGCGGTTGCCTGCGAGCGGTTCTCTGTGGGTGGCTACCTGTAAGTCCAGTTGTCTGGGGTAGGGCTGAGGGCCTGGCCTCGGCCGGTGCGTCGGCCGGTCCGGTGGGGCGCCGGTCGGCTACTGGGCGGAATCTTCGGTTGGAGTGGGCTGCAGCAGGTCCCACCGGTTTCCGCACAGGTCCTGGAAAACGGCGACCGAACCGTACGTCTCGTGCCGCGGCTCCTCCAGGAAGGTCACGCCCGCCGCAGTCATGCGTGCGTGGTCGCGGGCGAAGTCGTCGGTGTGCAGGAAGAAGCCCACGCGTCCGCCGGCCTGGTCGCCGACCCGGGCGCGCTGCGCCTCGTCCTTGGCCCGGGCCAGCAGGAGCGCGGCGCCGTGCCCACCGGTGCCCGGCTCCACGACGACCCAGCGGGACCCGTCGGGTCGCGGGGTGTCCTCGGTGAGCCGGAATCCGAGTGCCTCGGTGTAGAAGCGGATCGCCTCGTCGTAGTCGTCGACGACGAGGGTGACCAGGGCGATACGTTTCATCGGGGCCTCTCGGGCGGGAAGTCGGATGGCGAGGGTTATACGTAACACGCGAGGATACGGCATCGCCGGGACTGGTCTGTCGCGGTGAGCGTGTCGAGGTGGGCCCAGGGAAGCAGTCCGTCGAATCGGTCCTTGGGCCCGGCTCCCCAAAGGCCCCTGGTTGGCCCCTTGTTGGCCCTGGTTTCCCGCCCGGGGTGGGGGCCGCCTGCTGCCGCCTCACTCGCCACCTGCATGCTGGAGTCAAGATCCAGTGCCCGAGTGACAGGAGTGACCCACCAATGTCCGAGACACCCAGGTCGACCGGAGCTCCCGCCCACCAGAACCTCACCTTCCCGAGCGGCGGGACCACCGCGCACGGTTACCTGGCACTGCCGCCCGCCGGGCAGGGGCCCGGGGTGATCGTGATCCAGGAGTGGTGGGGCCTGACCGACCACATCGCGGACGTCACCGAACGCCTGGCGAGGGAGGGCTTCGTGGCGCTGGCGCCCGACCTGTACGGCGGCAACGTCGCCCACGACAGCTCCGAGGCGTTCCGCATGATGCAGGACCTGCCCGTGCCGCGCGGCGTCGAACTGCTCTCGGGTGCCGTCGACCATCTGCTCGCGATGCCCGAGGTCACCTCCGAGACCGTCGGCTCGGTCGGCTTCTGCATGGGCGGGGGCTTCGTCCTCTACCAGGCGGCCACCGACCCGCGCGTCAGCGCGGCCGTCCCGTTCTACGGCGTCATCCTGGGCGAGACGCCCGACTTCTCCGGCCTCAAGGCCCAGGTCCTCGGCCACTACGGCGAACGCGACGCCAGCATCCCCGTCGAGTCCCTCGATTCCCTGCGCGACACGATCCGCGAGCAGTCCGGCATCACCCCGGACCTCCGTGTCTACCCCGCCGACCACGCCTTCTTCAACGACGGCCGCCCCGAGGCCCACGACCCCGAGTCGTCGGCCCAGGCCTGGCGCAGCACGGTCGACTTCCTGCACGGGCAGCTGGGCTGATACGAGACAGAGTCGGCGCGACGCGGGCGGCGAGGGCGGCGAAGGACGCCCGCGTCGCACCGCTCAGCCAGCTCCGTCCACGGGTGCGGTGGCCGGGTCCGTCCATGGACGCGCTCCCGTGAACCGATCGACGACCAGTTCCCCGGAGCCGTTGTGCGAGTGTGCGCGCCCGTGAAATTCGCACGAACAGGCCGTGACAATCCCACGCCCAGCCGGTGACAGACGATGGATGTCCGTGCCCCCGGGCTCTGCCATCGTTGGAGGTGAGAGGTACCAGGTAGGCGGCCTGAACGCCCCGGCCGCCCGCCCCCCGCCCGGCACCGCCCCCCTCACTGTGAGGCAACCGCTCAGAGAGGAGAGCGCGCCCCACTGGAGGCTTCCGTGGACAAGCGGTACGAGGTGTACTGCCTCAGGGACCCATATTTCTACGATGCGCCGGCCCCTGGCCGGACGCGGGGCCGCTTTCCACAGGCTCAGCGTCAGCTCCCCGCGTCGTGGGTGCGCGAAGAACTCGACGACTGGCTGGCCTGTCGTCCCGCCGACGCGGTGCTTCCCCGGCAGGGCTGGAAGATCCACGTCTCGGCGTGTCTGGACAACGCGGCGACGATCCTGGACACGGTGTGGGACTACTGCGTCCCGCACCGCATCGCGTTCAAGTTCCTCCCCGGCCTGGACGCCCTGTTCCTCGCCAACACGAAGTACGCGCATCGCGGGTCAAGCGGGAAGTTCGTGACCATCTATCCCGCGGACGAGACCCAGTGCGAACGCGTGCTCACCGAGCTGGGCACCGTCCTCGACGGCCGGCCGGGACCGTACATACTCAGCGACCTGCGCTGGGGGGACGGTCCGCTCTACGTCAGGTACGGGGCCTTCGCCGACCGCTACTGCGTGTCGGCCGACGGTGTGCTGGAGCACGCGGTGGAGGATCCCTCCGGGCGTCTGGTGCCCGACGTGCGCGGCCCCACCTTCCAGGTGCCGGAATGGGTGCGGCTGCCTGAATTCCTCGAACCCCACCTCGCCGAGAGCCGACGAACCACCGTCACCGACCTGCCCTACCGGATCGAGAAGGCGCTGCACTTCTCCAACGGCGGCGGACTCTACGCGGGAGTGGACACGCGCACCCAGGAACGGGTTGTCCTGAAGGAGGCCCGGCCCCACGCGGGACTCACACCGGACGGCGCGGACGCCGTCACCCGGCTGGAGCGTGAGCGGGAAGCCCTGGAACGGCTGCGCGGGCTGCCCTGCTTCCCCGCGCTCCGCGATCACTTCGAACTGGGCGATCACCACTTCCTCGTCGAGGAGTTCATCGAGGGGACGAGCCTGCACGAGCAGTTCGTCAAGCGCTATCCGCTCGCCGCACTGGCCCCGGACGCGTCGGCCTTCGCCGACTACACCCCCTGGGCCCTCGACCTGTTCCGGCAGGTGGAGGACGCGGTCGCGGCGGCCCACAACCGCGGCATCGTGATCGGCGACGTACACACGGACAACGTGCTGGTCCGCCCCGACGGCAGGGTGGTGCTGATCGACTTCGAGGGCGCGTCGGACGTGGCGCACGCGCGGCAACAGGTCCTCGCAGCCCCCGGCTTCGTCGCCCCGGGAGGGACCACCGGCTTCGACATCGACCGGTACGCGCTGGCCTGTCTGCGGCTCTTCCTGTTCATGCCGCTGACCGCCATGATCGAACTCGACAGCGGCAAGGCGGGGCAGCTCGCCAGGGAGGCCGCGCGGCTGTTCCCGGTCCCCCGCCGGTTCCTCGACGAGGCCGTACGCACGGTCACCGGCGACGGCGGGATCGCGACCGGGGCGGACGACGAGCCCCGTCTGGAACCCGACCACTCCGGCTGGCTGCGCGCCAGGGATTCGATGAGCGCCGCCATCCTGGCCGCCGCCACACCCGAGCGCCGCGACCGGCTCTTCCCGGGCGACATCGAGCAGTTCACCCTTCCGGGCGGCGGCCTCGACGTGGCCCACGGCGCGGCGGGTGTGCTGTACAGGCTCGACGTGACGGGCGCCGGTCGCCACCCCGACCACGAGGACTGGCTGATCCGGCACGCGCTCCACCCGGAACCCGGCACCCGCCTCGGCTTCTACGAAGGCATGCACGGCGTCGCGTACGTCCTCGAACACCTCGGGCACCATGAGGAGGCCGTCAAGGTCCTCGACATGTGCCTCGGCGAACGCTGGGAAGGGCTGTCTCCCGACCTCAAGGGCGGCCTGTCCGGCATCGGGCTCAACCTGTTGCACTTCGCCACCACCACCGGCGACACCACGTGCCTCGACACCGCGCACCGAGTGGCGGAAGCTGTCGCCGACGGCCTCGGCCCGGCCGACGGCGTGCCGGAGATCAGCGGCGGCGCCCACCCGAGAGCGGGCCTGATGTACGGATCGTCCGGGCCCGCGCTGCTGTTCCTGCGCCTGTACGAGCACGGCGGCGACCCGGCGTATCTCGACCTGGCCGCCACCGCGCTGCGCCAGGACCTGCGCCGCTGCCTCCTGAGCGAGGAGGGGTCGATGGAGGTGAACGAGGGCTACCGCACCATGCCCTACCTCGCCGACGGCAGCGTGGGCATCGGCATGGTCCTCGACGGCTACCTGGCCCACCGGGCCGACGAGGAGTTCTCGTCCGCCGCCGACGCGATCCGCAAGGCTGCCAGGGCGCCCTTCTACATCGAACCCGGGCTCTTCGACGGTCTCGCCGGGATGATCCTCCACCTCAGCCGCCCGCACCCGCCAGGCACGGCCGCTGTGCGGGACCCGGTGACAGCGGACCACGTACGCCATCTCGCCCGCCACGCCTGCCTGCTCGACGGCCGACTGGCCTTCCCGGGCGAGCAGTTGATGCGGCTGTCCATGGATCTGGCCACCGGCGGCGCGGGCGTCCTGCTCGCCCTGGGTGCCGCCTTCCACTCCCGGCCTGTCGGGCTGCCGTTCCTGACACCGGGCCTGCCCGCCCATGAACTCCCCGTCCCTACGCGCATACGAGAAAGGAGGTGAGAACCTATGTCGCTCCTCGAACTTCAAGGCCTGACCATCGAGCCGGAGAACGGACACGGACCGCCCAAGGGCAGCCGGGCAAGCAAGTGGTGCGGAGGCGGCGGAGGCAGCTTCCTCAGCCTCCTGCTCTGTCACTAGTCCCGACCACCGCGGCGGGGACACTCCCGGTGTCCCCGCCCCTTCCGCTGGAACCGTACGACGACGGGAGCAGCCGTGGACCGACGCGCGGCGGACCATCTGCTGTTGGCGACGGTCCGGCAAGGCGGTGCCTGGGGCGGCGTCCTGGCCGCCATATCCCTGCTGCTCGCCGGGGTCTACGTCGTACTGCCCGCCCTCGTGGGCCGCACGGTCGACGCCGTGCTCGGGCGCGGCGACTCAGCCCTGTGGCTGACCCTGTCCGCCGTCACCGTCGGGCTACTGGTGGTCTGCGACGCGGTGGACGACTACGCGGGCGCCGTCGCCAACGCCCGCTCCACGGCCTGGCTCCGGCACACCCTGCTCGGCCATGTCCTCGACATGGGCACCCGCGCCACCAGCCGCTACACGCCCGGAGATCTGGTGGCCCGTCTGGTGGGCAACACCGCCCGGGCCGGCAGCGCACCGTCGGGCCTGGTGTGGGCGGTGACCGAACTGGTCCCGCCGGTCGGGGCCGTGGTGGCGCTGGCCCTCATCGACCCCTGGCTGTGCCTCACCTTCCTCGCCGGACTACCGCTGATCGCGCTGGTGGTCCGTGCCTTCGTCCGCGACGTCTCCGACCTCAACGACCGCTACTTCGCCACGCAGGGCCGGATCGCCGCCCGGCTCGCCGACGCCCTCACCGGAATCCGCACCATCATCGCCGCCGGGACCACGGCCCGCGAGGCCGACCGGATACTGGAGCCGCTGCCCGAACTGCACCGCCACGGCCTGGGTATGTGGCGCGCGTTCGCCCGGGTCTCCGCACGGGACGCGGCGATCGTCCCCCTGTTGGAGGTCGCCGTGCTGGCCGTGGCCGGACTGGAGCTGGCCCGGGGCCGCATCACACCGGGTCAGATGCTCGCCGCGAGCGAGTACGTGCTGCTGGCCACCGGCGTGAGTTCGCTGGTGACCTCGGTGAACCGGCTGGCCTACGCGCGCGCCACCGCGGGTCGGGTCGCCGAGGTGCTGGACGAACCCACGGTGGCGTACGGCGGCGCGCGACTGCCGGCCGGAGGGGGCGGACGGCTGGAGTTCCGCCAGGTCACCGTACGCACCGCCGAGGGCTCCGCCGTACTGGACGGCGTCGATCTGGACCTGCCCGCGGGCGCCATGATCGCCGTCGTGGGGCGTTCCGGGTCCGGCAAGTCCCTGCTGGCCGCGCTGGCGGGGCGGCTGACCGACCCGGACGAGGGCGAGGTGCGGCTCGACGGCGTGCCGCTGCGCGATGTGGACCGCACGGAGCTGCGGCGGGCCATAGCGTACGGCTTCGAACGGCCCGTGCTGCTGGGCGAGACCTTCGCCGACGCGATCGGGTTCGGGCCCCGGACGCCCTCGGGCGCGGAGGTGATGGCGCAGGCCGCCGCCGCGCGCGCCGACTCCTTCATCCGGACCATGCCCGAGGGGTACCGCACACGGCTCGCCGCCGCCCCGCTGTCCGGCGGGGAGAGCCAACGGGTGGGCCTGGCACGGGCGTTCGGACAGGCCGGACGCGTCCTCGTGCTCGACGACGTGACGGCCAGCCTCGACACCGTCACGGAGCACCACATCAGCCAGGTGCTCACCGGGAACGGGGCGCTGGCCGACCGTACGCGACTCGTCGTGACCCACCGGTCCTCCACCGCCGCTCGCGCGGACCTCGTCGTCTGGCTCGGCGCGGGCCGCGTCCAGGGGCAGGGGACTCACCGCAGACTGTGGGCGGAGCCGGAGTACCGGCTCGTCTTCCGTCCGGAACCGGAACTCCATGGGAGCGTGCGGTGATCCGGGGAGCGCGTGGCCTGCTGCGCTCCGCACTGCGCACGCGGCGCCGGAACTTCGTCCGGCTCGCCGGCTGGTCGCTCGTCCAGGCCGTGCCCGCGCTGCTGTCCGGCTGGCTGGTCGCCCGCGCCGTCGATGACGGCTTTCTCGCCGGGCGCAGCGTGGAGGGCTGCGGCTGGCTCGGGTTGTTCGCCTGCGCCATCCTGGTCGGCGCCTGGGGCACGCGGCGGGCCATGCTCGAACTGGCCGGGGTCGTCGAGCCGTTCCGCGACCACCTGGTCGCCCTTGTCACCACCGGCACTCTGCGCCGCTCCGCCGGTCTCGGACAGCCCGCCGACACGGCGGGCGTGGCGCGGCTGACCGAGCAGGTGGAGATCGCCCGCGAGTCGTACGGGGCGGTCGTGATGTTCGTGCAGTCCTTCGCGGTCACGGCGGTGAGCGTGCTGCTCGGGCTGGCGGCACTCGATCCCGCCCTGCTCCTGCTGGTGGCGCCGCCACTCGCGGCCGGGCTCGGACTCTTTCTGCTGGCCCTGCGGGCGATGGCGACCCGGCAACGCGCGGTCGTCCTCGCCGACGAGGCCATCGCCGAGCATGTGAGCGCGGTGGTCGGGGGGCTGCGGGACGTGACTGCCTGCGGCGCCGAGGAACGCGTACGCGGCGGGGCGGGCGCCCGTATCGACGAGGCGGCGAGCGCGGCCCGCGCCCTGGCCCGGCTCACGGCCCTGCGGACCGCCGCGCTGGGTGTCGGCGGCTGGCTGCCGGTCGTGCTCATCCTGGCCGGGGCCCCATGGCTGGTCCGGAGCGGGGTGACCGCCGGCGCGATCCTGGGCGCGCTGACCTATGTGTCGCAGAGCCTGCAACCGGCCCTGCAGGGCTTCGTCCAAGGGCTGGGGGGCAGCGGGCTGTGGCTGCTGGTCACCCTCGGCCGGATCCTGGAGGCAGCCAACCTTGGGACCGACTCGCCGGCCCCGGCGGTGGCAGGGGCATCTGCGACGGCCCTGTCCCGAGCCTCCGGCGCCGAACCGAACGACGTCTCATTCGCCGCTGACGGCTGGAGCAAGCCCGAAGCCGGTCCACCACCTACGGCGGTGACGGGTGCGTCGGAAGCGACCCCCTCCCGAGCCGCCGGCGCCGAACCGAACGACGTCTCATTCGCCGCTGACGGTTCGGGCAAGCCCGGAGCCGGTCCACCACCTACGGCGGTGACGGGTGTGCCTGAAGCCGCCCCTTCCCGAGCCGCCGGTGCCAAGTCGCGCGGTGCCCCGTTGGCCAGTGCCGGTCCGGGGAAGCCCGGGACCGCCGGTCCGCCGCCCGCCGCGGTGGCGGGCGTGCCGGGAGAACTACGGCCCAGGCACGGTGGTGTCGAGTTGCGCGGTGTCACCTTCGGTTACGCCCGCTCCGCCGAGCCCGTCGTCCGGGATCTCGACCTCGCCCTCCCGCCGAGCACCCACCTGGCGGTCGTCGGCCCCAGCGGCGCCGGCAAGTCCACCCTCGCCGCGCTCATCGCCGGGCTTCTCGAACCGCAGACCGGCCGTATCCGCCTGGGCGGTGTCCCGGTGCGGACCCTGGACACCGGCCGACTGGCACGGTCCCGCGTACTGATCCCGCAGGAGGCGTACGTCTTCGCGGGCACTCTGCGTGAGAACCTCGCCTACCTCCACCCGACGGCCACCCCGCACGACCTCGACGCGGCGGTCCACGCCATCGGCGCGGGCCCGCTCGCCGAACGTCTCGGCGGCTACGACGCTCCCGTGGACCCGGCCCAGCTATCCGCCGGTGAGCGCCAGTTGCTCGCCCTCGTCCGTGCCCTGCTGCCGCCCGCCCGGCTGGTCCTGCTCGACGAGGCCACCTGCCACCTCGACCCGGCCGCCGAGGCGGTCGCCGAACAGGCCTTCGCTCGCCGCCCGGCCACCTTGATCGTCTGCGCCCACCGGATCAGCTCCGCGCTGCGCGCCGACCTCGTCCTCGTCATGGACGGCCCGCGTTGCCGCCTCGGCACGCACGACGAGCTGATGGCCGACTCCGCCCTCTACCGCGACCTGGTCGGCCACTGGGACCACGTGGCGGCCGACGTTCGGTCCTGATCCTGCCCCTGCCCCTGCCCCTGCCCCTGCCCTACAGCCACCCCGCCTCCCGAGCGATCCGGATCGCGTCGATGCGGTTGCGTGCCCCGGTCTTCCTGGAGACCGCGTTCAGGTGATTGCGGACCGTTCCCACCGACAGCGACAGCCGGTGGGCGATCTCACGCGTCGGTGTACCGTCCGCCGCCAGCCGCAGAACCTCGAGCTCCCTCGAGGTCAACGGACTCTCCGCCGAGGAAAGCGCCCGTAGCGCCAGTTCCGGGTCGATGAACCGCTCGCCCGCCGCCACCTTGCGGATTCCCTCGGCCAGAGCGTTACAGGGGCAGTTCTTGCCGATGAGGCCCGCGACGCGCAGCGCCAGCGCCTCTCGCAGATACTTGGGAGTCGCCGAGCCGGCCACCAGCAGGGTCCGGCACTCCGGCAGCCGCGCGGCCAGCTCCAGCGAGGTGCCGAGCGCCATGTCCTCACCGCCGTCGACGTCGATGACGAGCACATCGGGCCGGTACGACAGCGCCCGCATGACGGTCTGGTCGTTCCCCGGTGATTCCGCGACCACCTCGATGTCCTCCTCACGTGTCAGCAAGGCCGCGAGGGCCCCGCGCACCAGGTCTGTCTCTTCCACGAGAAGAACACGGATCAACATCGCTCCCGCCCGGCCGTACGCGGCCTCCATCACGCGACGCGCCCCGGTCACTCCGACGACGCCGTACGAAGTATCTCCGGTTATCCACCTGATTGCCGGAAGCCGCCCCGCCGCCCCGCCGACGCCGCCCGCCAGGCGCGGCACTCCGCTTCGGCCTCCCGCGCGCCATCCTCATTCATCCGCCGGACAGGAGTGGCTCCAGTGGACATGGAGTGGCTTCAGATAAGTGGTGAGACCACCTGCACCGGGCGGAGAACCGCTGGCAGGCCCCTGTCGCGCGATCCCCGCATCGGGAACGCGCGACGCTGCGCCGTTCCGCCACTGATGGCGCGAGTACGGCCTGCCGCCCCGATAGCCCCTCAGTACGCGTATGTGTTCAAGGTGGCCACCGCCGATGACGGATTCCCGAGGTCATACCGGTCCACTGCGAGGAAGTTGGGCTTCTTGCGGGCGGCCGGCTGGCAGAAACGCTGGGCCCGGTCGGTGAGTTTGGCGTTGTCGGTCGTGGCGGTGGAGGCGATCGCGGCATCGCGGAAGTGGTTCATGACGAAGAGGGGGCGGAACGGCGGCGCAGCGCTGGTCAACGGGATGTTGGTGTTGGCGTCGTACCAGCGGCTGTAGCAGGACCAGTCGGAACTGCCCACGCCGGAGCCCATGGACCAGTAGTTCTCGACGGTCCACTCGCGCTGGTACATCACGCCGAAGCTGTCGCGGGTGAGGCCCGCGGACTGGTCGGACGAGCGGCTGTGGTCGGTGAAGATGAGCAGGCGGTCGTTGGCGGCGATCAGGTCTGCCATCCGCGGCCAGCCCTTGGTGCGTACGCCGGTCTGATCGGGGCGGTAGAGGACGTCGGACAGGCCGCTCACTCGGGCCAGTTCGCTGCGCAGGACGCCTGGGTCGACGTAGTCCTCGAGGAACACGGTGACGACCTCACTCGGGTTCCGCTTCAGGAAGTCGACCATGCGCTGGATGTCCACCCACAGCGCCACCGGCCTGCTGACGAGCGTGCAGCTGTTGTGGCAGAGGATCGCGCCGTCCGACGTCTGATGGATGTCCATCATGAAACCGCGTACGCCGTCGGTGAGTTGCTGGTTGATGCCTCGGCTCTGGTTGGGGACGAGGTTCACGAAGGGCGGCGCGAAGCCGCCGTCGACACCGTTCGCGTAGGCGTTGTGCGACGTGAGGAACGTGACCTGGTCCAGGGTGCGTTGGTCCGGGGACGGCAACGGGGAGGTCGGGGACGTCACCGGGGTGAGGTACCAGGCGGCCGGACTGCCCGCCGAGCCAACGACCAGCTGAGCGGGGTAGTTGGCGCCGGAGGGCTTCGCTCCCAAGGTCAGGTACTGGTCGGAACCAGGGACTTTGAGTCGGTACTGGTCTGCTCCCGTCTCCGTCCCCGCCGGTGCGATCTCCCACGAGGCGTCGGCGCTCGTACAGGTCACGGTTCTCGCCTGGCCGGCGGAGCGGCCCAGGCAGTTGCCCGCCGCGTCGGTGCTCTCCAGTACGTACGACGCGCCGCTCGGCCGGAGTCTCCACTGCTGGCGGTCCTCGTTGCCCTTGGGGTTGCGCTGGACCACCGCTCCCCCGCTGTCGGCCGCGTTCAGGCCGGTCAGCGCGCTCTGAACGTAGAAGACACCCGCCGTCGGCACCTCCGCCGAGTGCGCGGGAGCCGCCAGGACGGTGGCCAGTGCCGCCCCGGCGGCGGCGAAGGAGAGTGAGGAGAGCAGGGGGCGATGGATCCGCATGGCGGTCGGTGTCCCTTCGGCAGCGCGGCGGCGCCAGGAGCGGCGGCCGGGTGTGGGGGTCTGCGCGGCACACTCAATCGGTTTGGTATGTACCGGTCAAGAGCATGGACGGCCCGACGGGGCGACGACACCGGGCCGCCGCCCCACGGACGTCAGCAGTACAGGTTGCCGCCCGCCGTCGTGCCGAGGATCTGCACGAACCGCTGATACGCGGTCACCCGGCTCTGCACCTGGGCCGGATTCTTGCCGTCACACTCCAGCGAACCGTTGATGCTGCGGATCGTCTGGCCGAAGCCCGCGCCGTTGACCATCGCGTTGTGGCCCGTCATCGTGCCGGGGCCGGTCTGCGTGTTCCAGTACCAGAGGCCCGTCTTCCAGGCGACGGAGGCGTCGTTCTGGACGAGCCACGGGTTGTTGAGGAGGTCGATGCCGAGCGCGTCACCCGCGGCCTTGTAGTTGAAATTCCAGCTGAGCTGGATCGGGCCGCGGCCGTAGTACGCGGCCTGGCCGGCCGGGCAGCCGTACGGCTGGCTCCAGTCGCAGTAGTGGGGGTAGTTGGCGGTGTTCTGCTCGACGATGTGGACCAGTCCGCCGGTCTCGTGGTTGACGTTGGCGAGGAAGGCCGCGGCTTCCTGCTTCTTGACGGTGTCGCTGCCGGTGTTCGCGAAGGCCGGGTAGGCGCTCATCGCCGCCCGCAGCCCGCTGTACGTGTAGAAGGAATTCCGGTTCGGGAACATCTGGTTGAACTGCGCCTCGCTCACGACGAAGCCGGAGGGGTTCGTGGGGCCCGTGTCGCAGGCGTACGGCTCCCAGTACCAGGTGCTGATGGTGGGGTCGTAGCCCGGGTTGTCGTGCTCGGCGATATAGGCCTTGCCGTCGGTGTAGCGGACGATGTTGCCGGTGACGTAGGACTTGCCGGCCACCCAGCTCGGGTAGCTCGAACAGGCGGCCGCGGACGCACTCGCCGCCGGCAGGAGCACCGGCACGGCACTTCCGACGACGAGCGCGGCCACGAACCCAGCGATACGGCGCCTCGACACAGGATCAACTCCTTCGCGGAGCACGGCCGCACCCGTACGAGGGCAGAGCGGAGCGGAACCTTGTGCGCACAGGCCGGTGAGACCGGCCACGGCGTACGGGGCAGCCGTGGTGGGGGGTGTGGAGGCACACTCAACTCCCTTGGTCTGGACCAGTCAAGGGTGTAGACCAGTCAACTCCCGGCGGCTTCACCGTCGTTCGGCGAGGCGGTCTGGAATCGGAGCCAATGGATGGGGGCGTCAGAAGAACGTGTCAGCCGTCTGCTGGTCCCCGGCGAAATTGACGGCGGGCTGGGCCCGCTACCGGAGTGGCTCCAGATGGCTTCCCATGGCCCAAGATGGCTCTAGAGGCCTCTAGATGCGCATGCCAACCTTTTGACCGACCGGATAATCTCCGCTCTCGATTTCCGCTCTCGCCACAGCACCCGTCCGCGAGGCGCAGGTTACACAGAGGACTCCGCGGCCGCCCCGTCGAGCGTGTCCACCAGCCGGTGCAGCAGCCCCTGCAGCAGTTCGTCGTCCCCATCACTCAGTACGGGCCACTGGGCGCGGACCTCGCGGTCGACACGCCGCCAGTAGGTCTCGCCGCGCGGGGTGAGATGGGCGAGGATGCGGCGCCGGTCGAGGGGATCGACGCGCCGGTAGACCACGTTCTGGTCGACGAGGTGATCGACCAGCTTGGTCAGGGTCGGAGGCGGCAGGAACGCCGCTTCGGCGACCGCCGTCATGGGATGACCCTCACCGTCGGAAAGCAGGGAGAGGACGCGCCAGGCGTCGAGTGAGCAGTCGTGCTCCTCCAAGGCGGCCTGGAGCCGACGCGCGGCCAGCCGCTCGGCCCGCGTCAAGAGGTGCATGAGGTCCTGAGACCGACGCGGAGGTGGGGTCGGCATCCTTCTCCTCGTTCCAAGGGATCACCACATCGTACAAGTCACGCTTCTCATAAGGATCTCCCACCAAGGATCTCTCCTGCCTGTCACCGCACGCACGCACCACACCCCGAGACGGATTGGAGTTCACCGGGCGTTCCCGGAATCATGACCTCATGGTCCGGCTCGACCCGCATCCGCTCGACTGGTTCACCGCAGACGACTCGGTCGTCAGCGTGGCGCTGGTGTTTCCCATGCAGGGCGCCGCGGGAATCTTCGGGCCCACGTGCGAGCTGTGCGCACGGCTCGCCGCGGAGGAGGTCAACCGCTCGGGCGGAGTGCTCGGCAAGGAGCTGCGCCTGCTGCCGGTCGACGGCGGCGCCGAACCGCACCGCGTCGCCGAGAACGTCGAAGCGCTGGTGAGGCTCGGCATCGTGCAGGGCGTCACCGGCTGGCACATCTCCTCCGTGCGCCGGGTCCTCGCCCCGCGCATCGCCCATCGGGTGCCCTACGTGTATACGGCGCTGTACGAGGGCGGCGAGGACACCGCGGGCGTCTTCCTGACCAGCGAAACCCCGAACGACCAACTCCGACCCGCCATGCGACTGCTGGCGGGTGAACACAGGGTGCGCCGCTGGTTCGTCGTGGGCAACGACTACGTATGGCCCCGCCGTACGGCCAGGGCCGCGCACCACTACGCGCGTGAGTCGGGAGGCGGCATCTGCGCGGAGGCGTATCTGCCGCTCGGCACGCATGACTTCGACGGGGTGCTGCGCCGGATCGAGCGCTCGGACGCGGACGCCGTGCTGATGCTGCTCGTGGGCAGCGACGCGGTCCGCTTCAACCGGGCGTTCGCCGCGTCCGGCCTCGACGAGCGGTGTCTGCGGCTGAGCACCCTGATGGACGAGAACATGCTGATGGCAAGCGGTCCCACGGCCACCGCCGGCCTCTACAGCGCCGCCGGGTTCTTCGCCTCACTGGCGAACCAGGACACACTCGACTTCCACGGCCAGTACGCCGGGCGGTACGGAGTCGAGGCGCCGGTCCTCGGCAGTCTCGGCGAATCGTGTTATGAGGGCGTGCTGTTACTGGCCGCGCTCATCGAGCGGGCCAGGACGCTCGACGTCTCCGCGATCGGCGCGGCGGCGGACACCGTGTCGTACGAAGGCCCTCGCGGGCTGCTCCACCTGCGCGGCAGCCACGTACGCCAGCGGATCTACCTGGCGCGGGCGGACGGCGTGGACTTCGACGTCGTCTCCCAGCTCGATCTTCACGAAGCCCGGCCTTGACATGCCCCCGTCGCCATGAAGATACTTCCCGCAGGAAGTATCTAGAATGCCTCGGGCGAACTGTGAATTCAGGTGTCGAATTCCGCCCCGGGCATTTTTTGTTGCCCGGTGAGAGCGCGAAGATACCGCCGGGAAAGTAACGCGAAACGCCTTGGAAACAGGGCGACCTGAGGCTGTGGACCGCACTTCAGGAGGTTCTCCTCCTTCCTCAGGGGGTTCTCCTCCTTCCAGCCCGAGGGGGTTCTTTTGTCCAGCGGTTCCAGCCGTTTCAGCGGTTCCAGTTTCTCCCGACGCAGGGTGATGGCGGGTGCCGCGTCGCTCGCGGCCGTCGTCGCGCTCTCCGCGTGCGGCGCCAAGACCGACGACGCGAGCAGCTCGTCCGACAAGGCGGCCAAGGCGGACACGAGCGGCGACACGGTCAAGGTCGGCCTGCTCAACTCGCTGTCCGGCACGATGGCGATCAGCGAGGTGACCGTACGCGACTCGCTGAAGCTGGCGATCGAGGAGATCAACGCCTCGGGCGGTGTGCTCGGCAAGAAGATCAAGCCGATCAGCGAGGACGGCGCCTCCGACTGGCCGACGTTCGCCGAGAAGGCGAGCAAGCTCATCAAGGAGGACCGGGTCGCGGCCACCTTCGGCTGCTGGACCTCGGCGAGCCGCAAAGCCGTGAAGCCGGTCTTCGAGAAGAACAAGTCACTCCTGTTCTATCCCGTGCAGTACGAGGGACTTGAGCAGTCCCCGTACATCTTCTACACCGGTGCCACCACGAACCAGCAGATCGTTCCGGCTCTCGACTACCTCAAGAGCCAGGGCAGGAAGAGCATTTACCTCGTCGGCAGCGACTATGTCTTCCCGCGCACCGCCAACAAGATCATCAAGGCGTACGCGAAGGCCAATGGCATGAAGGTGCTCGGCGAGGACTACGCGCCGCTGGGTTCCACGGAGTTCAGCACGATCGCCAACAAGGTGAAGGCGGCGAAGGCCGACGCGGTCTTCAACACTCTCAACGGCGACTCGAACGTGGCCTTCTTCAAGGAGTACAAGTCCGCGGGCCTGACCGCCGCGAGCATGCCGGTGGTCTCGGTGTCGATCGCCGAGGAAGAGGTCAAGTCGATCGGATCACAGTACCTGGCGGGCCAGTTGACGGCCTGGAACTACTACCAGACGACCGAGGGCGCGGAGAACACCGAGTTCGTGAAGGCGTACAAGGCCAAGTACGGCCAGGACAAGCCGACCAGTGACCCGATGGAGGCCGCGTACACCTCGGTCTACCTGTGGAAGGCGATGGTCGAGAAGGCCAAGTCCTTCGACCCGGAGAAGGTGAAGGCGGCCTCGGACGGCATCACCTTCGACGCCCCTGAGGGCAAGGTCACCATCGACGGCGCGTCGCAGCACATCTACAAGACCGCCAGGATCGGCAAGATCGGCAACGACGGACTCATCGAGCAGGTGTGGGACTCCGGGAAGGCGATCAAGCCGGACCCGTACCTGAAGGGCTATGACTGGGCCTCCGGCCTCTCCTGATCACCCGTCATGCGGGGGTCTCACGCGAGGCCCCCGCGTCCCGCCTCCCCGGAGGAGCCGCCGCATGACCGTGATCCTCGGTCAGACCTTCACCGGCATCAGCATCGGTGCCGTCCTGCTGCTCATCGCACTCGGCCTCTCGCTCACCTTCGGCCAGATGAACGTCATCAACATGGCCCATGGCGAGTTCATCATGGCCGGCGCCTACACCACGTACGTCCTCCAGAAGTCCATCAGCAGCGCGGGCCTGTCGCTGCTGGTCGCGCTGCCCGTCGCCTTCCTGGTGGCGGGCGCTCTCGGTGCGCTGCTCGAGTGGCTGCTCATCCGCCGCCTGTATCTGCGCCCGCTCGACACGCTGCTCGTCACCTGGGGTGTCTCGCTGATGCTCCAGCAGGCGGCCCGGGACATCTTCGGCGCGCCGAACGTGCAGACCCGCGCGCCCGATCTGCTGACCGGGAACATCACGATCATCGGCGGCGACGACCCGCTGACCTTCGCCAACAGCCGCCTGTTCATTCTGGGGTTGGCGATCGCCGCGGTCGTCGCACTGTCGCTGACGCTTCGCCTGACGTCGCTGGGCCGCCGGATCCGCGGTGTCGTGCAGAACCGCGATCTGGCCGAGGTGTCCGGCATCTCCACCGAACGCGTGGACCGGACCGCGTTCTTCATCGGGTCCGGGCTCGCCGGAGTCGCGGGCGTCGCGCTGACCCTGGTCGGTCCGATCGGCCCCACGATGGGCACCAACATCATCATCGACGCGTTCCTGGTGATCGTCGTCGGCGGCATCGGACAGCTCAAGGGGACGGTGATCGTCGCCTTCGTCCTTGGCGTCCTGCAGTCCGTCCTGGAGTACTCCACCACCGTCAGCGTCGCGAAGGTGCTCGTCCTCGTGGCCATCGTCGCGTTCCTCCAGTGGCGGCCCCAGGGGCTGTACACGCTGCGCACCCGGAGCCTCGTATGACCGAACTCAAGGGACTCAAAGGACTCAAAGGACTCGGACTCAAAGGGACCGTGTTCAAGGGTCGTTCGGCCCGCGCCGCCGCCGGATTCACCGCGGCCGCCCTGGCCCTGTTCGCCGTCGCCCCGCTGGCGCTCTCCGACTTCCGGCTCGGGCTCCTCGCCAAGTACCTCTGCACCGCGATGGTCGCCGTCGGCATCTGTCTGGCCTGGGGTCGCGGCGGACTGCTCACGCTCGGACAGGGCGTGTTCTTCGGGCTCGGCGGCTACGCCATGGCCATGCACCTGAAGATCGCCGACGCGGGTCCGGGCAACCTCCCCGATTTCATGCAGCTGTACGGCACCGCCACCGAACTCCCCTGGTGGTGGCGGCCGTTCGAGAATCCTGTCTTCGCCCTCGCCGCGACCGTGCTGCTGCCGATGGCCGTCGCGGCGATCCTGGGTTCGTTCATCTTCCGCCGCCGGGTGAAGGGCGCGTACTTCGCGATCCTGAGCCAGGCGCTCGCCGCGGCCTTCGCGATCTGGCTCATCGGCCAGCAGGCCACCACCGGTGGTACGAACGGACTCACCGACATCCAGGGCTTCTTCGGCTACGACCTCAACGACCCGGTCAACCAGCGGATGGTGTACTTCATCATCGCCGCGGCGCTCCTGCTCCTCATCGTCATCGCCCGGCAGCTGATCCACAGCCGGTACGGCGAACTCCTCGTCGCCGTAAGGGACTCGGAGGAGCGGGTGCGCTTCCTCGGGTACAACCCCGCGAACGTGAAGCTCGTCGCCTACGTCGTCGCTGCGGGCATGGCCGGACTCGCAGGCGCCCTCTTCGTGCCCGCGGTCGGCATCATCTCCCCCGCGATGATCGGCATCGTGCCGTCCATCGAGTTCGTCATCGGTGCCGCGGTCGGCGGCCGGGCGAGCCTGGCCGGCGCGGTGCTCGGCGCGATCGGGGTCGCCTGGGCGAAGACGGCGCTGTCGGAGGAGTTCCCGGCGGGCTGGACGTACTTCCAGGGGCTGCTGTTCATCGTGGCCCTGGCGTTCCTGCCGGGCGGCCTCGCGTCGCTGGTGGGGATGGTACGGCGGCGCAGAGCGGCGGCGGGCACGACCGGTGAACCATCTCCTGCCCTTCCTCTTGGAGAAGCAGCATGAGTGAGCTCTCAGGCCTTGAGATACGCCAACTGCGGGTGTCCTTCGACGGGTTCAAGGCCGTCGACGGTGTCGACCTCGACGTGGTTCCGGGCGATCTGCGCTTCCTCATCGGGCCTAACGGCGCGGGCAAGACAACGCTCGTGGACGCCGTCACCGGCCTGGTGAAGGCGGAGGGTTCGGTGCTCTTCGGGGGCGATGAGCTGCTCGGGCGGAGCGTGCACGACATCGCCCGCTCGGGGATCGGCCGGACCTTCCAAACGGCCACGGTCTTCGAGGAGTTGACGGTCCTTCAGAACCTCGACATCGCGGCGGGCGCCGGGCGCGGCATGCTGACGATGCTCCGGCGACGCAAAAGCGTGCCGGAGTCCGTCGCGCGCGCGATGGAGACGGTCGGGCTCGCGGAGCTGGCCGACAACCCCGCCGGGACGCTCGCCCACGGGCAGAAGCAGTGGCTGGAGATCGGCATGCTGCTCGTGCAGGACGTACGGCTGCTGCTGCTCGACGAACCGGTCGCCGGGATGAGCCACGACGAACGGCAGGCCACGGGTGAGCTGTTGCAGCGCATCAGCGAGGAGCGGACCGTGGTGGTCATCGAGCACGACATGGACTTCATGCGGTCCTTCGCGCGCAGCGTCAGTGTGCTGCACGGGGGCAAGGTGCTGAGCGAGGGAACAGTGGCCGAGGTGCAGGCCGATCCCAAGGTGCAGGAGGTGTACCTCGGGCACGCGGCCGTCCAGGACGCCGAGTTGATACTGCCGGAGCCGGAGCCCGTGGACGGTGCCGCGGCAGGCGCGGCCGTGAAGGAGGCGTGAGGCGGACATGAAGCTGGAGATCGACGACATCCGGGTCGGCTACAACCGCAGCATCGTCCTGCACGGAGTCTCCGTCGAGGTACCGGACGACGGCGTCGCCGCGGTGCTGGGGCACAACGGGGCGGGCAAGAGCACACTGCTGCGGGCCGCCGTCGGGCTGCTCACCCCGTCGAGCGGCGCGATCCGCCTCGACGGCGAGGACATCACCCGCCGCAAGCCCCACGAGCGCGTGGCGCGCGGCATGGCGTACGTGCCGCAGGGCCAGCAGGCATTCCCCCATCTCACGACGGCGGAGAACCTCCAGCTGGTCGCGGACGGACGGGGCCGCGGCAAGGCGGCGATCGCCGAGGCGCTGGACATGTTCCCGGTCCTGCGGACCCTGTCGAACCGGCGGGCGGGCCTGCTCTCGGGCGGACAGCGACAGCAACTCGCCATCGCCCGTGCTCTGGTGACGGACCCTCGCATCCTGCTCCTGGACGAGCCGACCGAAGGCATCCAGCCCTCGATCGTGGCCGAGATCGAGGAGACGATCCTCGCGCTGGCCGCCCGCGGCGGCCTCTCGGTGCTCCTCGTCGAGCAACACGTCGGCTTCGCGATGCGGGCGGCGCAGCGGTACTACGTCCTGGAGGCCGGACGGGTCACGTCGTCCGGTGAGGGCGGGACGGAGGCGGAGCGGTCCGTGCGGGAGGCGCTGAGCGTGTGACCGCGGGTGCCCTGGGCGGAACATACGAGACCAGCGGGGGCACCCCCAGCTCCGTACGCGCTGACGTGCCGCACGCCTGCCTTCAACGCCGTACGAGCGCCTGCCGACCGCGTTCGAGGTAGGCACGCTCGGCTGTGCTGTCGGTGAGCGCGATGGCCGCCTCGTACGCCCGCACGGCTTCCGGCCCGCGGCCCAGGCGGCGCAGCAGATCCGCTCGTACGGCGTGGAAGGCGTGGTAACCGCCGAGGTCGAGGTTCTCCACGAGGTCGAGGGCCTCTTCCGGTCCCTCGACCTCGGCCACCGCGACGGCGCGATTGAGGGCGACGACCGGGCTCGGGGCGAGGGCCATGAGCTGGTCGTACAGCTGGAGGATCTGGCCCCAGTCCGTGGCGGCCGCGGTCGGGGCGTCGCTGTGGACGGCGTTGACCGCGGCCTGGATCTGGTACGGGCCGGGCTGGTCGCGGCGCAGGCACCGGCGTACGAGGGACTGGCCCTCGGCGATCAGATCGCGGTCCCACCGGGAGCGGTCCTGGTCGGCGAGGAGAACCAGTTCGCCGTCGGGCGTGGTGCGGGCGGGCCGACGAGCCTCGACGAGCAGCATCAGCGCGAGCAGGCCGACGGCCTCGGGCTCGTCCGGCATCAGCTCGACCAGCAGCCGGCCGAGGCGGACGGCCTCCGCACAGAGGTCCTCCCGGCCCCCGTACCCCTCGTTGAAGATGAGGTAGACGACCGCCAACACACCCTTGACGCGATCGGGGAGGTCGGCATCGCGCGGGACGCGGTACGGGATACGGGCGTCGCGGATCTTGGCCTTGGCCCTGACCAGGCGCTGGGCCATGGTGGGCTCGGGTACGAGGAAGGCGCGCGCGATCTGTGGCGTGGTGAGCCCGCCGAGGAGTCTGAGGGTGAGGGCGACCTGGGCCTGGGTGGCGAGCGCGGGGTGGCAGCAGGTGAAGATCAGGCGGAGCCGGTCGTCGCGCACGGGGCCCTCCTCGGGCGGTGCGTCGTGGGCGTACAGCCGGGCCGCCTCGGCGTGCCGGGCCTCGCGCGTGGACTCGCGGCGCAGCCGGTCGACGGCCCGGTTGCGGGCGGTGGTGATGATCCACCCCGCGGGGCTCGGCGGTATCCCCGTCTCCGGCCACTTCCGCAGCGCCGTGGTGAAGGCGTCCTGCACCGCTTCCTCGGCGAGGTCGATGTCGCCGAGGAAGCGGACGAGGACGGCGACCGCACGGCCGTACTCCGCGCGGAAGACGGCCTCGATGTCGACGTTCGGGGTCATCAGTCGTCGGCTTCGCCCATGAAGGGCCGCACCTCGATGGGGAGCGTGGTCGCCAGCGTCGCCTTGCGGCCCCATTCGAGCGCCGCGTCGAGGTCGGGTGCCTTGATCAGGCAGATCCCGCCCAGGAACTCCTTGCTCTCGGTGTACGGGCCGTCGGTGATCAGTACCTCTCCCTTGTCGGCCCGCAGCACGGTGGCCGTCTCGGGACCGTGCAGTCCCCCGGCGAACACCCAGGCGCCGGCCTCCTTCAGTTCGGCGTGAAGGACATCGAGGTTGTGCCCGATCTCTTTCAGGATCTCAGGCGCGGGCGGCTCCCCCACCGGCTGCATCACGCTCAACAGATAGTGCTTCATGACGTGTCCTCCTTGGTGGTCTCTCACTGACTACACGAAGGGGAGACCACCGGATCGACACACGCCACGACGACAGCGGGAGATTTTTTTCCAGGCGTCGGTCACCCTCCGCCCGGCGCGTAGTAGTGAGCGCGGACCCGGCGCAGCCACTCCTCGACGGGCGCCTCGTCGGGCTGTTCCGGCAGGGCGCTCGGGGTCTCGTCGAAGGCCGCTTCGTACCGCTTGAGAAGGGGCAGCGCGGTCATGGCGTCGGCCGCCACCTGTTCTCCGAACCGGTGGTACTCCTCCGGGTCCTCGACGCGGATACCCAGGCGTCCGGTGGCGTACAGCTCGTAGCCCTGGTGGCACAGGCGCCGCAGGTGTCGGGCGTGCTTGGCCGTGCGTTTGCGGGTATCGGCGGAGAAGGAGCCGTCGCCGCGGTCGTTGAGCCGTTTGAACTGCTGGGTGGCGTAACCGAGGTAGGCGGCACGGACCCGCTGCGCGGAGAGCAGGGTCGACCGGATGCCGATCAGTTCGTCACCCAGCGGCGTACGGACCTCGTACAACTCGTCGGGCAGCCAGACGAGTTCCATGACGGTCGGGTTGCCGCCCAGAGCGAGCCGGCACCACTTTGCCGCTTCATGGAGCGTGCTGTCGGGTGCGGTCGTGACGTGGGACTCCTTCGGGCGGTGGAGGCCGTGGAGGCCCTCGGTGGGGGCGGCGAACATGCCGAGCCGGTCCACGTCCGAGCCTTCGTGGGCGAGGCCGTAGGCGGTGGAGCCGACGATGCCGGACAGCAGAATGTTCGTGGTCGTCACGGCCGTCCCCCCTTGCTTGTGCCGGCGTCCTTGTGTGAGCCGGGCGGCTCGCACAAGGTCATCACCCGGGAGGCGGCCGAGTACAGCGATTTTCCGGGGCGAGGAGCATGCGCCCCCAAAGCCTCAGCTCGCGAACGGCATCTGCGCGGAGGGAGCGGGCCGGTCGGCGAACGGGTGCTGCCACAGGCCCCGCGCGGCAAGCCGGGGCAGCACGCCCTCGCTGAACCCGTACGCCTCCTCCAGATGCGGATAGCCGGAGAGCACGAACTCGTCGATGCCGAGGCGGTGGTACTCGGCGATGCGGTCGGCGACCTCGTCGTGGCTGCCGACGAGGGCCGTGCCCGCGCCGCCGCGCACCAGACCGATGCCTGCCCACAGGTTGGGGTGGATCTCCAGGCCGTCGCCGCTGCCGCCGTGCAGGGCGAGCATCCGCTGCTGCCCCTCGGACTCGCTGCGGGCAAGCCCCGCCTCTCCGGACTTCACGGTCTCCGTGGAGCTGGGCACGGACCAATTCGTTGGGTGCTGCGGCCGCGCCGCGTTCTGTGGAGCAGGCATGTAGCTGCGGACCACATTCGCGACGCAGGCAGCTGGATGTGTTGCATCCCTACACCACCTACCACCGATGTGAGGTGGATCAACCCTTGAGGCGCTCCGGGTCAGGCGTGCCCGATCATGATCGGAATGGACGCTTGTTTCCTCGGCATCGCCGAGCTGGTCGAAACACCGCCCGTGGCGGTCGTGGTCGACGTCATGCGCGCTTTCACCGTGGCTCCCTGGGCCTTTGCCCAGGGGGCGGAAAAGATCGTTCTCGCTGAGTCGCTGGACGAAGCCCTGGCGCTCAAGGCTCGCCACCCGGATTGGGTGGCGCTCAAGGACGGTCCGCCCGCGCCCGGGTTCGACTTGGTCAACTCGCCGGGCCTGCTGCGGTCTGTTGACCTCGGCGGACGGACCGTCGTGCAGAAGACCACGGCAGGGACGGTCGGCGCCCTCGCGGTCAAGGAAGCGTCGCTGGTGCTGTGCGCCGGCTTCGTGGTGGCGGAGGCAACGGCTCGGCTCTTGCGGACGCGCAAGAGTGACAGTGTCACGTTCGTGGTCACTGGCGAGGATGGGCAGGCCGATGAAGATCTGGCGTGCGCTCAATACATCGCCCAAAGGGCCACCGCTGCCGGGACGGATGCTGCCGAGTTCGTCCGCCGCGCCGCCGAGTCGCGCGCCGCCACCGAGCTGGCGGAGGGCGTGCGTCAAGGAGTCCATTCCGATGACGTTGCACTCTGTCTCGAGGTCGACCGGTTCCCCTTTGCCATGGTGGCGACCTTGGAAGGCTCGCTCATGGTCCTCCGTCCATCCGCCGGCCTTTCACTGACCGACGACGTCCCGGCCTGATCTCTGGTGTCGGCGGCTCCGCAGAGCCGGATGATCGGGCCCGGCCCCGTCGTTCGAACTCGGCGCGGAGGTGAGCGCGAGGGCGAGTGCCGTAGGGCGCGGCCGATTCCCGCTTCGGGCAAGTCACACTCCGTCACCGAACGTCACCTTGGGTCCCGTGGCCAACCCCTTGCGCCCCTACCGACCCGCCGACCGCTACACATAAAGATGAAATAAGCGCACAATGAACCTACGCGGCGCTTACCGCATACCGCTCCAGAGCGGTCGTGTCTGCAGAGAACGAAGGAGACGAGTCATGGCCGACGTCTCACACACCAGAGGTGACATCACCAGCCACCCTGATGTAACCGAAATGCGGGATCGATACGCCCGCATGCTCGGTGGTCGCGATGTGGCACTCGTGGACGGACCGGTGTTCCTGCTCGGTCTGTACTGCGCCACTTCCCCGTGGATTCTCCACTACACGACAAGCCAGCCCGCGCTCGTGACCCACAACCTCATCATGGGCATCGCGATAGGCGTGCTGGCTCTCGGATTCACCACCACCCCGACGCGGATGTACGGCCTGAGCTGGGCCATGTGCGCCATGGGTACGTGGCTGATCATCTCGCCGTGGATCGTCGGCGAGAGCCCTGACGCGGGTGTCGTCGTCAACAACATCATCATCGGCGCCCTCGCCGTGGTGCTGGGGTTCGTATGCGCGGCAGCGTCCATGAAAGGCAAACCGCAGGCGTAGCAGGACGTCTGCACGGACAGCGGACGTCGCAGGACGTCCGCACGGATGAGGACCGCCGGCCGGTGCGCGCGTTCACGTCGCGGACCGGTCGGCACATGGACGTACGGGCACATGCCGTATGGGCGTCTGGGCGTACGGCTCAGCGGCTCGGCATCAGCCACGGCTCCTGTGGGAGCGGGCTGCCGGTCTCGATGAACGACTTCAGGTTGGACAGCACGGCCGGCCAACCGGACGACACGTCGGCGAGCATGGCCTCGTCGGCCAGGTCCTCCTCGGTGACAGTGAGCCGAACGATGTCTCCGTGCTGCTCGATGTCGAAGGTGATCCGGGAGTACTTCTCCTCCTGCCCCTCATCCTCGGGCGCCACCCCTGTCATCACCAGCCGCGTCGGCCGCTCACTCTCCACGACGGCGCCGACCGCGTCAGCGATGCCCGAGCCGTCCGTGCGGCGGTGTTCCCAGCGTGAGCCGGGCTTCCAGTCCGAGACGTTGCTGTGGCCCCAGTAGGCCGCGGTCATGTCGGCGTCGGTGAGCGCGTCCCAGATCCTCTCGGGCGTGCTCTCGATATAGATGACGTAGACGAATGTCGGCTTGTCTGTCATGTCTTCCTCGGCTCGTCGCTTGACTGCGCTGAGCGCACGCAGCCGCGGGCGCTCGAACTTGTCGATCCACCGCTCCTGGATCTCGTGGAGCGGTACGGGGTTGAGGTAGTGCAGCTTTTCCCGCCCCCGCCGCACCGCGCTGACCAGGTTGGCGGCCTCCAGGACCGCCAGGTGCTGGGTCACCGACTGGCGGGTCATGTCGATGTGCTCGCACAGCTCCCCCAGCGTCTGCCCGCTGTGCTCGTGCAGCCTGTCGAGCAGCCGCCTTCGCGTCCCGTCGGCCAGCGCCTTGAAGACCTGGTCCATCCTTGAGTCCTTCTCCGGCCCTGGATCCCTCTTCGCTCGCACACTCAACGTTATGCAGGCAATTACCTGCATGTCAATCACGACGGCCACCCTGTTCACCGGCTCGGGCCGGAGCTGCCCGCTCAACCCCCGTGTGCGCGAGTGGCCTCAGCCGGCCAACTCCCGCTGGTGCGCAGCCACCCATTCGTAGGCCGCGCGCACCTCATCGACCACTCCTCGGTCACGGAGCCCGACCATGGCCGGGTCACCCCGCGTCGCTCCGGCCTCGATCCCTCGCCACGTCCGGTCCTGCCACCACAGGACCGTCTCCGTGACCTCGGTGGGCTCGGCCGGTCCGTACGTGTCGCAGATCAGCCGGATCCGTCGGGCGGCTTCCCGTATGTCCGTCACTCCCGGCCCGAGGTCCAGGTACTGCCAGCACAGGTGAGCCACGTCGTGGACGCGCGCCCCGGGCGCGGCGAGATCCCAGTCGATGAGGGCCAGGGGGCGCCAGGACCGGTAGACGGTGTTCTTCGGAGACAGGTCGTTGTGACACACGACCTCTTCGTCGCCGGCCAGCGGCGTCCCGTACGTCAAGTCGTGGAACTCGCGGACGAGTCGGGCCACCCGCACCATGCTCTCGTCCGTACGCGCCAGCCGCCGCTCCTCGGCGCTCAACGCCGCCCGCCCCTCGACGTACTCGAAGATCTCGCGTCCCTGATCGTCCGCGCCGAGGAACCGTGGCGCTCCGTTCCAGCCGCGCTCCTCGAACAGCGTGAGCAGTTCGCGTACGAAGCCGGAGCGCGCCGAGGGTGGGCGGCGCACCGTCTTCCCGATGCGGACGACCTGGTTGATGAAGCCGCCGCCGAGGACCGACTCGCCCAAGGGACACCGCTCCTGTCTTCACGGCCCGTCGTCACGCCCTGCCGTTCGGAACTCCTCCCGGCACGATATTCGCTGGCTGCGCACGTCGGTGCCGCACACAATGACGCGGTGAGCCGAACTTTCAGCGCGTGGGTGACGTCGGGTGAGGACTTCCTCGGTGTCGCCGGACCCTTCTCCGCGGACGTGCCGTGGTGGTCCGAGGTCGAGCCGGTCGTCCAACGGCTGCAACGGGCCCTTGGTGTACCGGTGTTGGTGATGCGGCTGCTGTCCGTGGACGGCGGTGAGGGCGGGCGCGACGGTCATGTGACGTACCACGTCGAGGCGTTGGAGCGCCCGGGTGTACTACTCCAACTTCCGCCGGACCCAGGGATGTTGCACGGGTACGAGGCTCTGCGGGCCCCGTGGGCACGGCTCGACGGGCTGCGGGAGCTGCTCGACTGGTCGACGCACACGCTGGCCGCGGCGGGGCGGCCGGTGACCGGGCCGGTGGAGCAGCGCCGCACCTGGAACCTGGCCGGGCTCCTCCGGCTGCCCACCGACAGAGGCATGGTCTGGCTCAAGGCCACTCCGCGCTTCGCCGCCGACGAGGCGGAGGTCATCGCCGCGTTCGCCCGCGTCGATCCGGGGCTGGTCCCGACGGTTCTCGGCTCCGCCGACGGGCGCTTCCTGATGGAGCACATCCCTGGCGAGGACTGCTGGCAGACGTCCCCGGAGACCGCGGCCTCCGGAGTGCGGCGCTTCGTCGCCGCGCAGGTGGCGCTCGCCGAACGCCCTGAGGAACGGCCCGCGGGCCTGCCGGACCGTCGTACGTCCGTCTTCGCCGAGCGCGTCCGGGAACTGCTCGACGGTCCGGTCTCCGGTGAGCTCACCTCCCAAGAGCTCTCCGTCGTGCGGGAGTTGGCGGATCGCTGGCGTCTGCTCGACGAGTGCGGGCTGCCGGACACGGTTGTGCACGGGGACTTCCATCCCGGCAACTGGCGCAGCGACGGCGGGCCGCCGGTCGTCGTCGACTTCGCCGACGCCCACTGGGGGAACCCGGTCCTGGACGGACTGCGCCTCTACGCCTACCTCCCCGAGACCGTGCGCGAGAGCGCTGTCCGCGCCTGGGTGGACGCGTGGCGGGCACGGGTTCCGGACAGCGATCCGGCCGGTGCCCTGGTCGTCGCCGAGCCGCTCGCCCATCTCGCGTACGCGGTGCGCTATCAGGAGTTCCTGGACGGCATCGAGCCGTCGGAGAAGATCTACCACCAGGACGATCCCGTGTCGGTGATCCGCGACGCCGTGCGCTGCGCGACCGCTCCCGACGAGGGGCTCGCCGGCGTGGGACGTTCCGTCGTGCGCTGAGCCGGCGATCACGCGCCCTTGGCCGCCTGCCCATGTGCGAGGCACGATCGCTTCATGGACAGCCCGCTGACTCTCGCGCTGCCTCCCCAGCTGCGGACATCGCGCGCGAGGTGCTGGGTGTGACCGGCTGGGTCGGGGGCGGCTGATGAGCCGGAGGCAGCGTCGAGTGAACGCGCTGACCTGGACTGCAATCACGTCCAGGGGGCACTCATAGCAGTAAGGAGTATGCCGAAGAGGGGCGAAGAGGGGCTGAGATGGAGATCTCGGGCATCATCAGTGCCATCGTGATCGGTGTCATCATCGGCGTGCTGGGACGGCTTGTTGTCCCTGGACGTCAGCGCATTGGCATTCTGTGGACGATCGCGGTCGGCATCGTGGCCGCGCTCATCGGCTCGGCGATCGCGAACGCGTTCGACGTGGCCGACACCGACGGGGTGGACTGGATCGAGTGGCTGATCCAGATCGGCCTCGCGGCGCTCGGTGTCACGGCGCTGGACCGGTCGAAGGCGGGCCGCCGCTGACCATGACGGCTCACGGCGCTCTCCACCTGGGAGCTCCGCGATGTCACTGCCGTCAACCGTCGGCGCACCACCGCATGAAAACCTGTTGCGGGTAGAGCTCCGTCACGGCTAGAAGACTGATGAAGATCTTGTTGAGGGGCTGTCCGGCCGGAGGCGGGTGTTTCGAAAGTCCCGTGTGGTGCCCGCGGTGTCCGGTGCGTTCTCTCGGCGTGCCGGCCGAAAGCCCTCGCACTGGACGTACTTGGGCTTTCGGCCGGTGCGGCGAGAGTGCGTGCCGGGCGCCGTGGGTGCCGTGCGGGACTTTCGAAACACCCCCTAGCGTCTGCGGGTTTCACCCCGCGCCACATCCGTGACGGAGATGCCTTGCCGCCCCACATCACCGCGCTCGCCGACCCCGAACTCACCGCGTCGAGCCGCCGCCTGGCCTGGCTCGCGTCCGACGACGAGGGAGCACCGGTCGGGTCCGCGTTTCTGCGGCTGTTCACCCAGGAGGGGCAGGAGCATCTCGGCGAGCTGGAGATCGCCGTGCACCGGAGCGAACGGCGGCGGAATGTCGGCAGCCGGCTCCTGGACGCGGCCGTCGCGGCGGCACGAAGCGAGCGGCGCCGGTGCCTGCTCGCCCAGGCCGAGGACGGCTCCCCCGGCGACCTCTTCCTGGCGGCACGTGGCTTCCGCAGGGTGCTGGCGCTGACGTACGCCCGACTCCCGCTGGCCGACGCCGACCTCGACCGAATCCGCGGGATCGCCGAAAGGCCCCATGGCGGCTACCGGTTGACCCGGTGGGACGGCACGGTGCCGCCCGAACTCGCGCGGACCTTCGCCGAGTCACGGCGGGCCATGGACGACATGCCGATGGACGGGACCGACTACGGCACGGTCGTCTGGGACGTGGACCGGGTGCTCTCCGCCGCCGACGCGATCGCCAAGCGGGGCGAACTGCTGCACACCGTCGCCGTGGTGGACACGACGGACGGGTCGATCGTCGGCTTCTCCGAGCTGGTCGTGCCCGGCGACGGCCAGGGCGACGCGCAGCACTACGGGACCGGTGTGCTGCCCGAACACCGCGGCCACGGACTCGGCCTCTGGATGAAGGCGGAGGCGATCCGCCAGGCACGCGAGCGGCACCCCGAACTCGGCGGCCTGCTCACCGACACGGCCGACAGCAACACGCACATGCGCGGCATCAACGACACGCTCGGCTATCTGCCCACGCACAAGGCGGTGGAGTACCAGCTCGATCTGTGCGGGTGACGCGGGCGAGCGGGCCGGGATGTGGCATGGGCCGCGGCCTCGGCAGCGGTACCGATACAGGTACGGCTACGGGCCGGTCACCCGGCTACGGGACCACGTGGACGTACGGCGTGGTCGTGGTGAGGGGTGCGAAGCCGAGCCGTTGGAGGATGGGGCGGCTCTGGTCGGAGGCGTCGACCTGGAGGTAGCGGTAGCCGCGCTCGGCGGCGATGCGGGCGCGATGGGCGACCAGGGCACGGTAGATGCCGCGGCCGCGCCAGGCCTCGACGGTGCCGCCGCCCCACAGGCCCGCGAAGCGGGTGCCGGGGGTGAGTTCCATACGGGCCGAACTCACCGGCATGTCACCGGCGAGGGCCACGACCGCGACCACGGTGTCCGGGTTCTCGTCGAGCTGTGCGAGGAGCCGGTGGCGGAGCCGGGAGCTGTCCGTGCCGAAGGCCTGTTCGTGGACGTCGGCCACCAGGTCCACGCCCGCGCGGTCGGTGACGGGCCGCAGCTCGACGCCCTTCGGCGGCTCGGCGTCGAGGCTCAGTTCGCCGAACTCGGCGATCATCAGCGTCTCCTCCGGCTCGGGCGTGAACCCGGCCGCGCGCAGTCTCTGTCCCAGGTCGAACGGCCGGTCGTGCCCGTACAGCTTCCACTCGAACTCGCGGCCGAGCCCATCGAAATAGCGCACCTGCTCGGCGATCGCCGTATCCGCGTCGGTCTCCGCGAGGTCCGACCAGAGCACTCCGCTCCAGCCCTGCTCGGGACCGACCTGGCGCACCAGTCCTTCGACGCGCTCCACCACGGCTCCGGGGCCGTCGGGTCGCGCGCCCTCGCGCATGTCCCGGTCGAACAGTGCCAGTACGGCTTCGTGATCCATTCCGCCACTCCAGCATCAGCGGGTCGGCCGGGCAACGGAGTTTTCGGCCCGCGATCATTTGGCGTCGTGGAAGACGAGACCGAGTGCGCGTCGTCGCCCGGAACGGACCGTGCTCACGCCGTGCCGGATCGGTCCGGTGGACCAGCCGCGCCTGGAGGCCACGGGCCGGTCACGGGTGGTGAAGATCAGTCCGTGGCCCTGGAGCAGGGTCGTGGACGATCCCCGGGACTGAGCGCGCGGGCGCTGCTCGGTCATGATGAACTCGCCGCCCGTGAAGTCGGCTCCGGGGGCGTCGAGGCCGATGACGACCTGGAGCGGGAAGAGCAGCTCGCCGAACACGTCGCGGTGCAGGGCGTTCCAGTCGCCGGGCCCGTAACGCAGCAGGATCTGCGCGGACTTGGCCTGCCCGGCCGCGTGGCACATCGCCAGCCACTCCGCCAACGTGTCGGGCCAGCGTGCGGGTCGGCCCAGCATCTCGGCCCAGCCACGTGCGACGGGAAGGAGGAGCGGGTAGAACGCTTCGCGCAATTCCCGTACTACGTCGGGCAGTTCGTGGGTGAAGTAGCGGTACTGGCCGGAGCCGAAGCGGTAGCGGGCCATGTCGATGGTCGCGCGGAAGCGTTCGCTCTCGTCATACAGGGCGGCGATCTCCTGGCACTGCGCGGGAGTGAGGAGCTGACCGGTGAGGGCGTTGCCGTACTCGTTGAGTTCGTCGGTCAGCGCGTCCCAGTCCTGCGCCGCGATCCGTTCGCCGACGCTGCTCGTCCGGAGGGTGGTGTCGATCATGGTGGAGGTTTCCTTCGTGGATCCGCCCGTGGTGGTTCATCCGGCGGGCCGCGGTTTGCTCGGGGCTCAGAGGAGGGTCGGCTGCAGGACCCCTTCGTGGGTGAGGAGGTGGACCTTGCGCTCCACGCCTCCGGCATAGCCGCGCATCGTGCCGTCCGCACCGATCACGCGGTGGCACGGGCGCACCAGCAGCTGCGGGTTCGCGCCGATGGCCGCGCCCAGGGCCTGGACCCGCCCGCGGGGCACGCCGAGCCGCTCGGCGAGTTCGCCGTACGTGGTCGCCGTGCCGTACGGGATCTTCTCCAGGGCGCTCCATGCGAGCTGTTGGAACTCCGTGCCGCCCGGGGTGAACTCGATCTCGAACTCGGTGAGTTCACCGGCGAAGTAGGCGGTCAGTTGCCGGGTGACGTACGCGAAGCCGTCCGGGTCGCGTGACCAACTGGGCCGCACCGCAGGGGCGTTCTTCTGGCCGGGCATGGACAGCGACGTCAACGTCATGCCGTCCTGAGTCTCTTCCCCGACCAGGAGCAGTTCGCCCAGCGGGCTGTCGGCCGTCGTGTAGGCGGTCATCGTCGCCTCCCCCTTTTCCTTCATCCGCTTTTCTTCCACCTCCAACGATGGAGCGTTCCGATCACGGATGCTGGCGGGATTCGGACGTCACACTGCGGCGTTGCCCGTCACTTGAAGAAGCGCAGCGGCACCGCTCGTGCCATCGCCTCTCGGCCCGCGTCGTTGGGGTGCAGGTGATCGCCGCTGTCATAGGCGGCGAGCAGCTGGTCGGGCTCTGCCGGATCACGCAGTGCCGCGTCGAAGTCGACGACACCGTCGTACTCGCCGCTGGTACGCAGCCAGTGGTTGAAGGTCTGACGCGCGGCCTCGTTCTCCGGGGTGGAGAAGCCGAACGTGTCGTTCTTGAACGGCGTGATCGTGCCACCGTAGATCCGTAGTCCGCGTTCGTGCGCGCGGGCGATGAGTTGCCGGTGGCCGTCGATCAGGTCCTGGCCGGTCACCTTCTCGGAGAGCGGGGCGATGGTTCCGGGGTGCCCGAGGTCGTTCACGCCGATCAGGACGAGGAGATGGCGGGCGCCCGGCTGGGCTGCCACATCGCGGTCGAAGCGCTTGAGTCCGCTCTCGCCGAAGTACGCGGCGTACGCCTCGGCGGGGTTGCCGGCGGGTGGATTGGGGTCGTGGAGAAGGCGGTTGCCGCTGATGCCCTTGTTGAGGACGCCGACGGGGTGGCGAGGACCGCCGGGGCCTTGGAGTCGCTGGGTCAGGTAGTCGGTCCAGCGGTGGTTGGTGTCGACGGTGCTGCCCGCGGTGATGGAGTCGCCGAGCGCGACCACCGCGGATGCGTTGCCCGTCTCGGACCTGCCTGTCTCGGACGGTCGGTCGGCGGTGGCGCGCACGCTCACCCCGGTCAGGAAGTACCACCGCTCGGTGACGGACGTGGGCTCGATCCTGGTCTCGCCCGTGACGTTGCCTGCCGCGACGTAATTGCGTTGCGAGGCAAAGGAGTTGACCGTCGAACCCGGGGTTCTTTCAGGAAGGTGGAGGCTCACGACGAGGTCGGAGCGCGCGGGCACGCGGAGGGTGACGGGATCGCTGAGCGCCGGCGCTCCGGCGGGGATGGACACGGAGGACTTGCCGCCGAAGGTCAGCCGCCGGTCGGTACCGGGCTCGATGCTCGCGTCCGCCGTGCCTGCCGCGCGGCGGGCGACGTGCACGTCGCCGAGTTTCAGCGCCTGCTTGCCGAACTCGTTCGACAGCCGCACCCGCAGGGCGCTTCCGGCGATGCTGGTGCGCACGATCTGGCGGATCGTCTGGTTCTCGAAGGTCGTGGTGTCCGTCCTGGGCACCGTGGTGGGGGCTGTCGCCCAGGTTCCGGTCCAGGCGGCCGACGATGCGGCGGGTGCGGCGGAAGGAGCGGATGCGGGAGCGGCGGAGGCCGCGGGGGTGAGTGACGCGCCTCCCAGCAGGAGGACTCCGGCGAGTAAGGCGGAAAGTCTCTGGCGGACAGTCAAGTGCTTCATGTCGGGTCTCCTCGTCGTCCGGGAGGAAGCAGGCGGGGGTGGGCTCGAGGGCCGGGCGGGGCCGATCTCCCCTGGGCGGCTCCAACTGCCGTACGGCACGGAAATAGATGACCGGTGCGCCAGGCGCGGCCCGGGCTGATGGCGGCACTGGCCCCCTGGAGGTCCGCGCGGAGCAATCGAGTGGGTGGCGCTCGCGGTACCGCCGTGTCTCGTGGCCAACGCAGGCCCCTCTCCGGCATCTTGACCGATCCGCAGGGAATCGCTTCGAAACATTCGGAGCACTTTACGAATGAGCGGTCGTGACGATAGGGAGTGCTGTTACTCACGTCAAGACGTCGGTACCGCAGGGAAGTTGAGCCGAAGAGCCGCCAGAGACGGTTGCCCCCATCCTCGGAAGGCGGTCCCGCACCGTCGTCCTGCGCGCGGAGCGGCCGTTCCCACCTCCCCGGGAGCAGCCGGTCCACCGGCAGCGGCCACAGGTTCACGCTCGGGCACGACCGACCCACGGGGAGCGCCGAAGCGTCCCGCGGTCCGTTGGTTATGCTGCGCGGATGGACGGCGAACGATGAACGAGGCGCGGGACACCCCTGGTCCACAGGAGCGGACCGACCACGGCCCTGCCGCCCGGGAGGTGGACCAGCCGGCGCCCGCCGACGGCGCGCTGGAGCGGGCGATCGCGGTGCAGGTGCGCCGCTACCGGCAGGCGATCGGACTGACCGTCGGCGACATGGCCACCCGCGCGGGCATCTCCAAGGCCATGCTGTCGAAGATCGAGAACGCCCAGACGTCCTGCAGTCTCACCACCCTGGCCCGGCTCGCGGCCGCCCTGGACGTGCCGGTGACGGCACTCTTCCGGGGCGCCGACACCGAGCGCGAGGCGGTCTTCACCCCGTCCGGCGCCGGCGCCCGGATC
Source organism: Streptomyces sp. 2A115 (assembly GCF_052245575.1). NCBI lineage: Bacteria > Bacillati > Actinomycetota > Actinomycetes > Kitasatosporales > Streptomycetaceae > Streptomyces > Streptomyces sp. 2A115. The sequence goes on from NZ_JBQQCG010000018.1 coordinate 83,926, forward strand.
ATTCAGCGCGGTTCGCGGGTGGGCCACGACTACACCCTGCTCGGCGCGCTGCGCGGCCCGCACAAGCGGATGGAGGCCCACCTCGTCACGCTGACCGAGCAGAGCGAGGTGTTCCCGCTGTTCCAACACCCGGGCACCGAGCTGCTGTTCATGCTCGATGGCGAGATGGTCTACGGGCACTGCGACGCCGTGTACCGGATGCGTCCCGGCGACGCGCTGCAACTGGACGGCGAGGGCGTGCACGGCCCGCAGGAGCTGGTGGAGCTGCCGATCCGCTTCCTGTCGGTCGTGGCGTACGGCGACATCGAGTCCTGAGACCCACCGCAGGACACCGAAAGACATGGGCAACACAGTCTTTATCGCGCGTGGCGCGCCCTGTAACACGCTTCGTCCACCCTCTCTCAACATTGGTTCCTCTCAGGAGACACGAGAGGGCCGCCCAATGGGGAGGACGAATTTATGGACGCAGCAAGTACCGCCTGGATACTCGCCGCCTTCACCGCGGTGAGCCTGATGGTTCCCGGCCTCGCGCTCTTCTACGGCGGGATGGCCGGCGCCCGTTCCACCCTCAACATGATCATGATGGTGCTCGGCGGATGCGCCGCCGGGGCCGTCGTCTGGACCCTGTACGGCTACTCCGCGGTGTTCGGCGACTCCTACGGCGGGCTCGGACTGCTCGGTGACGTCACCGAACACGCGGGTCTGACCGAGGTGCTGACCGGCGACAAGGAAGCGGCGATCCCGCCCGCGCTCTTCGCCGCCTTCCAGGCCCTGTTCGCGGCGATCACGGTGGGCATCATCGCCGGCGCCCTGGTGGACCGGGTGAAGTTCGGCGCGTGGATCGTCTTCTCGGGGCTGTGGGTGACCCTGGTCTATCTGCCCATCGGCCACTGGGTGTTCTCGCTCAGCGCGGAGGACGGCTCGCTCACCGGCGGCTGGATCCTCAACGAGCTGGGCGCGGTGGACTTCGCGGGCGGCACCGCCGTGCACATCAACTCCGGTATCGCGGGGCTCGCCGCGGTGCTCGCACTCGGCGCCCGGCGCACCTGGCCGCGGCAGCCCCGCCCGAGCAGCATCCCGATCACCGTGCTCGGCGGCGGCATCCTGTTCTTCGGCTGGTTCGGCTTCAACGGCGGCTCGGCACTGGCCGCCGGCAACAGCGCGGCCGTGGTCGTCCTGGTCACCATGAACGCCTCCTTCGCGGGACTGCTGGGCTGGATCGCCGTGGAGCGGTTCACCCATGGGCACGCGACCGCGCTCGGCGCGGTGTCCGGCATGATCGCCGGTCTGGTCGCGATCACCCCGGCCTGCGGTGCGGTGTCGCCGTTGGGATCGCTGGCGGTCGGCGCGATCGCGGGCGCCCTCTGCCCGCTGGCCATCAAGCTCAAGTACCGCTTCGGGTACGACGATTCGCTGGACGTGGTGGGTGTCCACCTGGTCGGCGGAGTGACCGGCACGCTGCTGGTGGGCCTCTTCGCCACGTCGGACGCGCCGAGCGCGGCGAGCGGCCTCTTCTACGGCGGCGGCTTCAAGCTGCTCGGCATCCAGACCGTGGCCTCGCTCGCCGTCATGGCGTACTCCTTCGTCGTCACCTGGCTCCTGGTGAAGGGGCTCGACAAGACGATGGGCATGCGACTGGAGGCGGAGGCCGAGGAGAACGGTGTCGACGTGACCGTGCACAGCGAGCTCGCCTGGGATCTGGAGGGCGCCCTCTACGGCCCCTCGCCCAAGCCGGCCGAAAGCTCACGCGCCGTGGTCGAGAAGGCGGAGGCACTCACGTCCGCGGCGGCGGAGAGCACAAAGAGCTGATGACCTCCTGGACCTGACCCCCGAACTTGCGGAAGACCCGGCCCGGTACCCAAAAGGGCCGGGTCTTCCGCGTGTTGACCTCCGCGCCTTCCACACCTCGCCCCACACAGACCGATCGCGGGCGCGCGGAACGTAACACGCCTTAACCATCGGTTAACCGCCCTCTCCGTTTCCTGAGGTGATACTGAATTTCATCAGAGGACACCGAGAGGTGAGCTCGCATGACCTTGCTGTCAGCACCGCCCATACGCCTGCTCCTCCCCGGCCTGGCCCCTCGCGAGCCGGGCCTGGAGACCTATCCGGTACGCCCCGGCGGCCTCACCGGCATCCGGCTTTCCCCCGGCGACCAGATCACCGTCATCGACCGCTATGGCAGGCAGCCGGCGGAACTCACGGTGATCGACCGCTCCGGCACGGCCTTCGGAACCGTCCAGGACGCGCCCGCCACGGTGCTCCGCACCTCACCGCTGGCCGCGCAACACGGCATGGATTCTCAATCCGCCTTGGCGGTACGGCTGTTCGGCCCGTTGTCCCCCGCCGGGTCCCGGGCGGACTTCACCGCGACCGAGCATGCCGTGGCCTTCGTCGGCGCGCCCGCCACCCCCATGGACCCGTACGACCCGGAGGCCACCCCGCCCTCCGAGCTGATCCTCGAAATACGCCGGGCCGATCCCCGCCGCACCCCCGGCCCTCTCCTCCCCGAGCCCCTCGCCGAGCCCGTGCTCGACCTCAGGATCGACGCCGCGACAGCCCGCGCGTACGAGGTGAAGAAGGGCCAGTACATCCAGGTCATCGATGTCGAGGGACGCCAGTGCTCCGACTTCCTGGCCTTCGGCGCCCGCCGGCTCCAGGACGGCGTCGAGCGCGGTCTCGACGCGACGGCCACCCGCTCCTTCACCGGGCGTGCCTATCCGCAGCCGGGTCTGCACGGCAAGTTCTACGACTCCGACGCCCGGCCCCTGCTCGAGGTGGTGCGCGACACCGTGGCCCGCCACGACACCTTCGGGCTCGCCTGCAATGCCAAGTACTACGAGGACATGGGCTACCCGGGCCACCTCAACTGCACCGACAACTTCAACGGGCAGCTCGGCGGCTACGGCATCGCCGCGCGCTCCGGCTGGCCGGCCCTGAATCTCTTCTACAACACCGACTTCGACGCCGACCACCAGCTCGTCTTCGATGAGCCCTGGTCCCGGCCCGGCGACTACGTCCTGCTGCGCGCCATGACCGACCTCGTCTGCGCCTCCTCCGCCTGCCCCGACGACATCGACCCCTCGAACGCCTGGGTGCCGACCGACATCCACGTCCGCGTGTACGACGAGAGGAGGAGCTTCTCCATGGCCATCGCCCACCGCGTCACCCCGGACGCCGAGCCGCAGCTCACCAGGCCGTCCGCGTTCGCGCCGCGCATGGAGGCGCTGACCCGGCAGTTCACGGAGTACCGCGGCTTCTGGCTGCCCGAATCCTTCGACCGGCACGGCCCGCAGGAGGAGTACTGGGCCTGCCGCGAGCGGGCGGCCGTGATGGACCTCTCCGCGCTGCGCAAGTTCGAAGTCACCGGACCGGACGCGGAGGCGCTGCTGCAGGCGACCCTCACCCGCAACATCCGCAAGCTCTCGCACGGCCAGGTCGTCTACTCGGCGATGTGCAACGAGACCGGCGGAATGATCGACGACTGCACGGTCTTCCGGCTCGGCGACACCAACTTCCGCTTCGTGGGCGGCGACGACTACGACGGCATATGGCTGCGCGAGCAGGCCGAACGGCTCGGCCTCGACCGGGTCTGGATCAAGCCGTCCACCGACCAGCTGCACAACCTCGCCGTCCAGGGCCCGGCCAGCCGCGACCTGCTCGCCGGCATCGTCTGGACACCGCCCACCCAGCCCGCCTTCACCGACCTCGGCTGGTTCCGCTTCGCGATCGGCCGGATCGGCGGCCCGGACGGCATCCCGCTGCTGATCTCGCGCACCGGCTATTCCGGCGAACTCGGCTACGAACTGTGGACCCACCCCCAGCACGCCACCGCGATGTGGGACGCGGTCCGCGTGGCGGGCGAACCGTACGGCCTCACCCCGCTCGGGCTGCAGGCGCTGGACATGCTGCGCATCGAGGCCGGACTCGCCTTCGCGGGCTACGAGTTCGACGACCAGACCGACCCGTACGAAGCGGGCATCGGCTTCACCGTCCCCCTGAAGACCAAGGAGGACGACTTCGTGGGCCGTGAGGCGCTGCTCGCCCGCAAGGCGAGCCCGCAGCGCACCCTCGTCGGCCTGGAACTGGCGGGCAATGAGCCGGCGCGGCACGGCGACTGCGTCCACGTCGGCCGCTCCCAGATCGGCGTGGTCACCAGCGCCACCCGCTCCCCCGTCCTGCGCAAGAACATCGCGCTGTGCCGGATCGCTGTCCAGTACGCCGACCTGGGCACGGCCGTGGAGGTCGGCAAGCTCGACGGCCACCGCAAGCGCATCCCGGCCCAGGTCGTCCGCTTCCCGTTCTACGACCCCGACAAGACCCGGCCCCGCTCCTGACTCCCCCTGCCTCGACTCCCGTCTGCCCTACGGAGGTTCAGCATGTCCCGCGTTGCCATCATCGGTGCGGGCCCCAGCGGCCTGGCCCAGCTCCACGCCTTCGAGGAGGCCCGGCGGGCCGGTGCCGAGGTGCCCGAGGTCGTCTGTTTCGAGAAGCAGAGCGACTGGGGCGGCCTGTGGAACTACACCTGGCGCACCGGCCTCGACGAGCACGGCGACCCGGTGCACGGCTCGATGTACCGCTACCTGTGGTCCAACGGCCCCAAGGAGTGCCTGGAGTTCGCCGACTACACCTTCGACGAGCACTTCGGCGGCGCCATCCCGTCGTTCCCGCCGCGCGAGGTGCTGTACGAGTACATCACCGGCCGGGCGAAGAAGAGCAACGTCCGCCAGTACATACGGTTCGACACGCCTGTGCGCTGGATCGCGTACGACGCCGCCTCGGAGACCTTCACGGTCACGGTGGAGAACCGGGCCGACGGCACCACGCTCACCGAGGAGTTCGACTGGGTGATCGTCGGTACGGGCCATTTCTCCACCCCCAACTTCCCGGAGTATCCCGGCTTTTCGACCTTCCCCGGTCGGGTGCTGCACTCCCACGACTTCCGTGACGCGGGCGAGTTCGCGGGCAAGGACCTGCTCGTCCTCGGCGGCAGCTACTCGGCCGAGGACATCGCGCTGCAGTCGCTCAAGTACGGGGCGAAGTCCGTCACCATCTCCTACCGCAGCAGCCCGATGGGCTTCGGCTGGCCCGAGGGCATCCGCGAGGTTCCCTGTCTGGAGCGCGTCGAGGGCCGTACCGCGCACTTCGCCGACGGCACCGCGCAGGACGTGGACGCGATCGTCCTGTGCACCGGGTACCAGCACCGGTTCCCGTTCGTGGAGGAGGAGTTGAGGCTCCGTACGGACAACAACCTCTACCCGGAGAAGCTGTACAAGGGCGTGGCCTGGACGGCCAACCCGAGGTTCATGTACCTCGCGATGCAGGACCAGTACTACACGTTCACGATGTTCGACGCGCAGGCCTTCTATGTGCGCGATGTCGTGCTCGGCCGGATCGACCTGCCGGACGCGGCCGCCATGGAGGCGGACATCGCGGCCTGGCGCGAACGGCAGGACACCCTGGCCGGCCCGATGGACGACATCGACTTCCAGACCGACTACCTGCGCGACCTGCTCGCCGCCACCGACTACGCGGACTTCGACCTCGGCCTGGCCCGCGAGCACTTCGCGACCTGGGAGCACCACAAGGAGGAGTCCATCACCGGCTACCGCGACCGGTCCTTCACCTCCCCCTGTACCGGCACGGCGGCGCCGGTCCACCACACCCCTTGGTGGGAGGAGCTCGACGACTCCCTGGGCACCTTCCTGCGCACCGCGCAGCGGGACGTGCCGTAACTCAACTTCATGGCGGCGTAACCCATCCGCCGTTTCACCGCACGATACTTGATTTCATCAGAGGAACCACACCAGGAGGGCGAGGATGACCACCACCCAGGGTCCGATCCTGAAGGTGCAGGACGGCGCGACCGATCTCCCCAGCATGGAGGTCGAGGGTTCCAAGGCGTTCATCGGCGACACGTTCGTCAATCCCGGCGGCGCGGTGATCTGCTCCGGCTTCTTCGAGCTGTTCCACTCCGAGCCACTCATCTACGAGTACACGTACGACGAGACCAAGTACGTGGTCGAGGGCGACTTCACGCTCACCGACATGGCGACCGGCCAGGTCGTCGAGGCGGTCAAGGGGGATGTGCTGTTCTTCCCCAAGGGCACGACGGTCAAGTTCGAGACCTCGGACCACGCGATCGGCTTCTACGCCGGCCACCGGACGTTCGCTCCCTGACATGGGCGCCTCGCACACCAGCGTGCCCCGCTGGCCGACGGTCGCGCCGGAACTGGACCGTACCGGCCGCTCCTACGCCGTACTGACCTTCGGATCCGCCGCCTCGGTGCTCGCGTCGGCCTGGCGGAGCGCGCTGGAAACCCTGGAACGCCCGGTGTGGTCCCGGCACGGCGAGCAGGCCGACGCCGACTGTCTCACCGGGCTCCGCGAGCAGATCGCGACCGCCACCGTCGGGTGGCGGCTGCTGCTCGCCGGGCCGCAGTCCGAGGTGCTGGCCGCGTACTCCGAGGCGGTACGCGGCGGGGTCCTCGACGCCGAGATCACGGTGATGGTCACGGACTCGGCGCACCGCCGGGTGTGGTGCGCGCACTGCGAGACGAAGACCACCGCCGAGGTGGCACTCGGCGCGGAGGCCGCCTGCGCGGGCTGCGGGCGCTCGCTGTTCGTCTACCACCACGTGTCACGGCTGCACGCCGCTCACCTGGGATTCATGACCGATGCGGAGGAGGTGCCATGACGCTCGAACTGGTCGTGCGGCGCAGCACCGAGATCGCCGAAGGCACAAGGGAGTTGGCGCTGGTCCGCTCCGACGGCGGTCCGCTGCCCGGGCATCCGCCGGGCAGCCACCTGGTCGTCGACTGCGGACAGCGCCGCAACGCCTACTCGCTCACCAGCAGCGGGATCAGGCCGTACGAATACACCGTCGCCGTGCTCCGGCGGCCCGACGGGAGGGGCGGTTCGGAGCACATGCACGGCTTCCGGGCCGGCGGCCGGGTGACGGTGACCGGTCCGCGCAGCGCCTTCGCTCCGGTGGCGACCGCCCGGCGACATCTGCTGGTCGCCGGGGGCATCGGGGTGACGCCCATGCTGAGCCACGCACGGGACGCGGTCCGCTGGGGACGGGACGTACGGATGCTGTATGTGCACCGGACCGGGGCGGGGGCGTACGTCGACGAGCTGACGGAGCTGCTCGGCGGGAGACTGCAGCGGACAGTCCGCGGCGGCGAGTTCGGCTCCATGCTTGGCGAGGCACTGGTGTCGCAGCCGATCGGCACCCATCTGTATGTGTGCGGGCCGGGCCCTCTGATGGACCGGGTGACGGAGGAGGCGCGGGCCGCCGGGTGGCCGGCGCAGCGGCTGCATCTGGAGCGGTTCACGCCGGCCGATCCGGCTCCGGGGCGGCCGTTCACGGCGCGCTTGCGGCGCTCGGGCCGGAACGTCCCGGTGGCGTCGGACACGAGTCTGCTCGACGCGCTGGAGCGGGCCGGGGTCCCGGTGCCGAACATGTGCAGGCAGGGCGTCTGCGGGGAGTGCCGGGTACCGGTGCTCGCCGGGCGACCGCTGCACCGCGACGAATACCTGTCCGAGGACGAACGCGCGGCGGGCGACAGCGTCATGTGCTGCGTGTCCCGCAGCGAGACCGAGCATCTGGAGGTGGACCTGTGACGGTCACCGCACTCCCGACACGGATCGCCGGCTTCCCCTTCCCGTTCCGCGCGGACGCCTACCGCTACTCCACCAATGTCGAACCCGCACGGTTGCCGGTGCTGACGGAGGCCGGTGAGTGGGGCGCCTGGATCCTCGACATCGATGACGAGTACGCGGACGAACTCGCCCAGCGCCAGCGGATCCTGGCCGCGGACCCGACCCGTCTGACCGTGCTGCCGCACATGCGCCCGGCCTGCTGGGACGCGCTGCACACACTCCTGCGTGAGTTGGCGGCGCAGTACCCCGACGCTATGGAGCTGCGGCAGGAGGACGGCGGCACGGGGGGCGGCAGCTACGTCTGGCGCAATGACCTCCTCGGCATCGAGCAGAGGTTCACGGACGGCGAGGACGCCTCGCTGCCCGGCGGACCGCTCGGCTTCCTCGGCAGTCAGATCCAGGACGACATCGTGCTGCTCGACCAGCGTGAGGGCTCCCTGTGGGCCGATGCCGGTCTGGTCACCTTCGCCGCCGACTGGTCGATGCGCTTCGACGTCGGGATGCGTTTCCTCGAGGTGCACGGCCCGGTGCCGCGCGTGCACGAGGAGGGGATCATCTCGCGGGCCGAACGCTTCCTGATGCGGCTCGAACCCGGCCAGGAGTACCGGCGTACGAACTGGACCATGTCCGTGGGGCGTCGGCTCGACCAGTCCACCGAGGTCTATCCCGAGTGGGGCAGGGACCGCCGGCTGGCCGGCGAGGCGCCGTCCGCCGAACTCGCCGAGCGGCTTCAGCTGCGCGTCGAGGTCCAGCATCTGATCCGGCTCGGCGCGTCCGGGGCCGTGATGTTCCTCATCCGCACCTACATGGTGTCGCTGGCCGAGCTGGCACAGGTGCCGGCCTGGCGGGCCCGGTTCGGGCGGGTGCTGACCGAACTGCCCGACGACATGGCCGACTACAAGGGCCTGACCCGTTTCCGCAGTCGCGCGGCGGACTGGCTGCTGTCCCCGACCACCTCCTCGACCTCCTTCGTACCGCCCCACTCCCTGGAGCCCTCATGACCGCCGACGCCGCAGACCTCGCCTCCCGTGCCCGCGCCGACGGGGTGAAGTTCCTGCTCGCGCTGTTCGTCGACCTGACGGGCAAGCCCTGCGCCAAGCTCGTCCCCGTCGAGGCCGCCGACGAACTCCAGTACGAGGGCGTCGGGTTCGCCGGATACGCGGTCGGCGCCATCGGCCAGCAGCCCAGTGACCCGGACCTGATCGCGATCCCCGACCTGGACTCGTACACCCCCATCCCCTGGGTTCGCGAGGGCCTGGCGCTGGTCCACTGCGACCCGCACGTCGAGGGGACGCCGTGGCCGTACGCGCCCCGGGTGATCCTCAAGAAGCTGATCGAGCGGGCGCGGGAGCAGGAACTGGAGCTGTACGCGGGGGCGGAGGTGGAGTACTTCCTCGTCTCGCGGGACGCCGAGGGACGGATCGCTCCCTCCGACACGAAGGACACCGGCGCCCAGCCCTGTTACGACGCGCGCGGCGTGACCCGGATGTACGAGCACCTCACCGCGGTCTCGACGGCCATGAACGCACTGGGCTGGGGCAACTACGCCAACGACCATGAGGACGGCAACGGCCAGTTCGAGCAGAACTTCGCCTACGCGGACGCACTGACCACGGCCGACCGGGTGATCACCGCGCGCTATCTGATCTCCATGCTCGCCGAGCAGCGCGGCATGACCGCCACCTTCATGCCGAAGCCGTTCACCGACCGGACCGGCAGCGGCATGCATCTGCACCTGTCGCTGTGGAACGGCTCGACCGCCCTCTTCCCGGCCGACGGTGACGAACGGGCCCTGGGACTCTCCGAGTTGGCGTACTCCTTCCTGGCTGGGGTGCTGGAGCACGCGCCCGGTATGCAGGCCGTGCTCGCGCCGACCGTGAACTCGTACAAGCGGACGGGTGCGGTGTCGACGCGCTCGGGCGCAACTTGGTCGCCGCGGCGGGCGTCGTACGGCGGCAACGACCGTACGCACTTCGTGCGGGTCCCCGACGGGAACCGCATCGAGCTGCGCGGCGGTGACGGATCCGCCAACCCGTATCTGGCACTCGCGGCCGCCCTGGCGGCCGGGCTCGACGGGATCGGTCGGGCGCTGGACCCAGGTGCGCCGGGCGCGGACGGTCCCAAGCGCCCCGAGCTGCCGCTGACGCTGCTGCACGCGGTGGACGCACTGGCCGACGACCCCGTGGTGAGCGGGGCGCTGGACGCGGCGGGCGCCGGGGTGTGCGACTACTTCGCCGCGCTCAAGCGCGAGGAGTTCTTCGCCTGGCACAACACGGTCGGCTCGTGGGAGATCGACCGCTATCTGACCGCGTTCTGACGCGCTCGAGTATCGGTAGCGGTCCGACACCTCACCGCCGCGACCGAATCACCTTCCGAACCACATCCTGAAAGACCCCCCTGTGGAAGGGAGTTGCACCCATGTGCGGGATCGTAGGGCTCCATCTGCGTGACCCCGAGCTGTATCCGCGGCTCGGCACCCTGCTCGACGCGATGCTGGGCCAGGTCGTCGAGCGCGGCCCCGACTCGGCCGGAGTCGCGGTCTACGGCGACCGGCGCCGCTGCCCGGAGGGATACGCCGCTGTGTCCGTCCTCGGCGCACCCGAGGAACTCGCTCACACCCTGGCGCAGGCAGTGCCCGAGGTGCTGGTCACGGCCGCCGGTGACACCACGGTCGTCGCCGCGCCGCTCGCACCGGACGCGCTGGCCACGACGGTACGTGAGGCCGCGCCCGGCGTCCGGATCGTCGGCACCGGTACCGAGCTGACCGTCTACAAGGGGACCGGCCATCCGCGTGACCTGGCCGCGACGTACGACCTGGTGAACGCGCAGGGCTGGCAGGGCCTGGCGCACACCCGGATGGCGACCGAGTCGGCCGTCACCCCGGAGGGCTGCCACCCCTTCTCCGTCGGCGAGGACCAGTGCCTCGTCCACAACGGTTCGTTCGCGAACCACGCCACGATCCGCCGCGAACTGGCCGCCGAGGGCGTGCTGTTCGACAGCGAGAACGACTCCGAGGTGGGCGCCCGTTTCGTCGCCTCCCGGCTCGCTCAGGGCGAGGACCTGGAGAAGGCGCTGCGTGCCCTGTGTGAGCGCTTCGACGGGTTCTACACCCTCCTGGTCACCAACGGCGACGGCTTCGCCGTGGTCCGCGACGCCATCGCCTGCAAGCCCGCGATCATCGCCGAGACGGGCGCGTGGGTGGCGATGGCCTCGGAGTTCCGCGCCCTGGCCGTGCTGCCGGGCATCGACGAGGCACGGATCTACGAGCCCGAGCCGGAGAGGGTCTACGCATGGCACCGCTGACGTCCCGCATCGATCTGGCCACCAGCCCCGTACGCGACCTCAACGCCAAGCTCCACACGGGGTCGGTGGAGGCCGTGGAGGTGCTCAACCCGCAGGGCAAACACGCCGTCGCCGTCGGTCTGCACCATCCGGTGACCGTCGACATCCGAGGGCATGTGGGCTACTACTGCGCCGGCATGAACGACGGCGGCACCGTCACCGTCCACGGCAGCGCGGGAACCGGCCTCGCCGAGAACATGATGTCCGGGACCGTACGGGTCACCGGGGACGCCTCCCAGTCGGCGGGCGCCACCGCCCATGGCGGGCTCATCGTCATCGAGGGCAGCGCGTCGATGCGCTGCGGGATCTCCATGAAGGGCGTGGACATCGTCGTCGGCGGCGACATCGGCCCGATGAGCGCCTTCATGGCACAGGCCGGACGGCTCGTCGTATGCGGGGACGCGGGCGAGGCGCTCGGTGACTCGATCTACGAGGCCCGGCTGTACGTACGCGGCCAGGTGGCCTCCCTCGGCGCGGACTGCGTCGAGAAGGAGATGCGGCCCGAACACCTCGCCGAGGTGGGCGAGTTGCTCGCGTCGGCGGGCCTCGCCCACGACCCGTCCGAGTTCCGCCGCTACGGCTCCGCCCGCACGCTCTACCACTTCGCCGCCGGCAACTCGGCCGCGTACTGAGGAGGTTGCCGTCATGTCCACTGCTCACCTGCGCGAGTCCGCGACCTTCGACCGGGGCACCATCGCCGCCATCCAGCGCGCCGCCGAGACCGGTGTCTACGACATCCGCGGCTGGGGCGCCAAGCGCCCGCTGCCGCACTTCGACGACCTGCTCTTCCTCGGCGCGAGCATGTCCCGCTATCCGCTGGAGGGTTACCGCGAGCGCTGCGGGACGGATGTCGTCCTCGGCGACCGGCACGCCGCGTTCCCGCTCCACCTGGACATCCCCGTCACCATCGCAGGCATGAGCTTCGGTGCCCTGTCGGCTCAGGCCAAGGAGGCGTTGGGACGCGGTGCCAGTGAGGTCGGCACCTCCACCACGACCGGCGACGGCGGCATGACGCCCGAGGAGCGCGGCCAGTCCAAGCACCTCGTGTACCAGTACCTGCCGTCGCGCTACGGCATGAACCCCGAGGACCTCCGCAAGGCCGACGCGATCGAGATCGTCCTCGGCCAGGGCGCCAAGCCGGGCGGCGGCGGCATGCTGCTGGGCCAGAAGATCAGCGACCGGGTCGCCGGCATGCGCACCCTGCCGCCCGGCATCGACCAGCGCAGCGCCTGCCGCCACCCCGACTGGACGGGTCCCGACGACCTCGCCATCAAGATCCTCGAACTGCGCGAGATCACCGACTGGGAGAAGCCCGTCTACATCAAGGTCGGTGCGACGCGCACGTACTACGACGTGAAGCTCGCGGTCGCGGCCGGCGCGGACGTGGTCGTGGTCGACGGGATGCAGGGTGGCACGGCCGCCACCCAGGACGTGTTCATCGAGCACGTCGGCATCCCGACGCTGGCCGCGATCCCCCAGGCCGTCCAAGCGCTCCAGGAGTTGGGCCTGCACCGCAAGGTCCAGCTGATCGTCTCCGGGGGCATCCGCACGGGCGCCGATGTCGCCAAGGCGATGGCGCTCGGCGCGGACGCCGTCGCCATCGGCACGGCCGCCCTGATCGCGCTCGGCGACAACCACCCGCGGCACGCCGCCGAGTACGAGCGGCTGGGCTCCGCCGCCGGGTTCTACGACGACTTCCAGGACGGCCGCGACCCGGCCGGCATCACCACCCAGGACCCGCAACTCGCCAACCGCCTCGACCCGGTCGAGGGCGGCCGCCGCATCGCCAACTATCTCCGAGTGCTGACCATGGAGGCCCAGACCCTGGCCCGCGCCTGCGGCAAGGCCCATCTGCGCAACCTCGAACCCGAGGACCTGGTGGCGCTGACCATCGAGGCCGCCGCGATGGCCCGGGTGCCGCTGGCCGGCACCTCCTGGATCCCGGGGAACGGGCAGTGAACCCCGAGGAGCGGGCGGTGAGCTCCGGGGAGCGAGCGGTGCCCACTGGCACGGCGGACGTCGTCATCGTCGGCGGCGGGATCGAGGGAGCGGCCACGGCCTGGGCGCTGGCCCGGCGCGGGGTCACCGACGTCGTCGTCTGCGAGCGCGACACCATCGGCTCCGGCGGCACCGGCAAGTCCAGCGGCATCGTCCGCTGCCACTACGGCGTGGGCTCGCTGGCCGCCATGGCCTGGAAGGGCCTCGCCCTCTTCGAGAACGCCGCCGACGTCCTCGGCACCGACATCGGCTTCCACCAGACCGGGTACGTCGTCGGGGTCGGCGAGCAGAACGTCGACGCGCTACGCGCCAACCTCGACGCCCAGCGCGCCCTCGGCATCGAGACCGGCACCGTCTCCCGGGAGGAGGTGGCGGAGCTGTGGCCCACCGCCTTCCTCGACGACTTCGCGGCCTTCGGCTGGGAGCCGCGCGGCGGCTACGGCGACGGGTACCTCACCGCCCAGGCCTTCGCCGCGTGCGCCCGCCGCGACGGCGCCCGCATCCGGCAGGGCACACCGGTCGCGTCACTCCTCACCGACGCCAAGGGGGTCAGCGGCGTCCAGCTGGCCGGCGGGGAGCGGATATCCACCCGCTCGGTCGTCGTGGCGGCGGGCCCCTGGTCGGTGGCTCTCCTCGCTCCCCTGGGCATCGACCTCCCCATAACGGTGCACCGCGAACAGATCGTGCTGATCTCGCCGGGAGCGGGCGTGGACGTCGCCAAGGTCCCGGTCTTCTCCGACCTGGTCTCCCTCCAGTACATCCGGGCCGAGACCTCCGGTGAACTCCTCTTCGGCAACAGTGACCTCAGCCGCCCCGAGCCCGCCGACCCCGACCGGTACGCCGACCGGGCCGACCCCGCCTTCCTGGAGACGGCCGTCGAGAAACTGGTCCATCGGCTCCCCGGGCTGCCGGATGCCGCGATCGCGAGCACGTACGCGGGCTGCTACGACATCACGCCCGACTACAACCCCGTCATCGGCCCGGTGGGCGTCGAGGGTCTGGTCGTCGCCGCCGGCTTCAGCGGGCACGGCTTCAAGATCTCGCCGGCCGTGGGCGAACTGGTCGCCGACCTGGTCCAGTTCGGCGACTCCCGCGACCCGGCGGTACCTGCCGCCGACTTCTCCCTCGACCGGTTCGCCGAGGGCAGACCGCTCGCCAGTCCGCATCCGTATGTCGGAGCTGGTGAGATGCGCTGACGTCCGGCTCTTGTCTGGAAGTGCCCTCTTCTCGCGGTGCCCTTTTCTGGCGGTGCAGACTTGCCTTCACACCGATGTGAATGTTCCGGCATGGCCGCGAGACGACCGCATCGATCGCAGACGGCCCCGGCACGCCCCCTTCCGCCGAGCCCGGCTTACCTCTGTCGGGGCTGTTCGCTCTGTCCACGGTCGCCTTCACCGCCGTACTGACCCAGGTGCTTCCGGCGGGACGCCGCCGCGCCTTCCGGCGCGGCGCCCCACGGACCGACCAGACGTGCCTAGGGTCGATCCGATGTCAACTGGAGGGCGGGAACGGCATGGTGAGTGACGTCGAACTGAAGCATCTGCGCCGCTGTGTGGAGTTGGCGACGGAAGCGCTGGAAGCCGGCGACGAACCGTTCGGTTCGGTGCTGGTGGGGGCGGACGGCACGGTGCTGGCCGAGGACCACAACCGGGTGGCCTCAGGCGACCGCACCCGCCACCCGGAGTTCGAGCTCGCGCGCTGGTCGGCGGCGCACCTGACGCCCGAGGAGCGGGCCGCTGCGACGGTCTACACCTCCGGCGAGCACTGCCCGATGTGCGCGGCCGCGCACGGCTGGGTGGGACTCGGCCGCATCGTGTACGTGGTCTCGTCCGAGCAACTGATGTCCTGGCTGGCCGAGTTGGGAGTTCCCGCTCCCCCGGTACGGACCCTGCCGATCCAGGACATCGCACCCGGAGTGGTCGTGGAAGGACCGATCCCGGGCCTGGCCGACGACGTACGCGCCCTGCAGCGGCGCTTCCATCGCGCGGAGGACTGAGTCCCCCCTGGCGGAGGCGGCCACCAGCCGTTCCGCCACCTCCCAGAGCTCGGCCTCACGGGCGGGGTCGTGTGATGCCGGTGCGGAGGGACGGGCCGGCCGCGGTCGAGACAGCTCCCGGACGGAGCGGCCGGTTCGCCGGCGGCCACCTCGGCGAGCTGGCGGCCCGACGTGCGCGGATTGGTCGAGTCCGGATGGACGCGGGTGGCCAACGGCACGTCTGTGAACAGCGGCAATCCCAGCCGGACCGGCTCTTGGGATCCCTGGAGGCGGCCTTCGACCGGGTGGCCGCGCGGGCGTGAACGTCCGGGACGAGTGAGCCGTATGGGACTGGGCAGGCGGATGGCGTCCGCTCAGGGCAGGCGGATGGAGTCCGCTCATCGACTCGAGGTCTGGAGACGTGGTGCCGCAAGACTTGCCAGCCCCCGCGACCGCAGTGCTGCCGGAACGCACGCCGGAGAGACCGGCGAAGCCGGCGGCCGCGGCCCGGGACCCGTACTTCGACAACGCGAAGTACCTCACCATCGTGCTGGTGGTCTGCGGTCACGCCTGGGAGCCGCTCACCCATGGGGGCAGGGCCGCGACGGCGGCGTATCTGACCGTCTACGCCTTCCACATGCCGGCGTTCGCGCTCATCTCCGGGTACTTCTCCCGGAGTTTCGACATGGCGCCGGGGAGGGTGCGCCGGTTACTGACGGGCGTCGTCGTGCCGTACCTCGTCTTCGAGATCGCCTACACGCTCTTCTACCGCTGGGCGCAGGACGATCCGAGCTATCCGTTCAGCCTGCTGGACCCCTGGTACGTGATGTGGTTCCTGGTCGCGCTCTTCATCTGGCGGCTGACCACCCCGATCTGGCTGGCACTGCGCCACCCGGTGCCGGTCGCGATGGGCTTCGCCGTGCTGGCCGCGGTCTCACCGGATCTGGGCGGAGACATCTCGATCCAACGGACCCTGGGATTCCTGCCGTTCTTCGTGCTCGGACTGACACTGCGGGCCGAGCACTTCGAGCGGCTGCGCACGCGGCGCGTACGGCTGCTCGCGCTGCCGGTGGGCGCGGTCGCGCTGGGGACGGCGTACGCGGTGGCGCCCTGGTTCGACACCGGGTGGTTCTATCGTCGGGGCAGCGTCGCGGGCCGGGGCGTGCCGGAGTGGGTCGGGCTGTTCACCACGCCCGCGCTGTTCGGCCTCGCGCTCGTCCTGACGGCCTGCTTCCTGGCGTGGGTGCCGGGACGCCGGCTGTGGTTCACGGCTCTGGGCGCGGGGACGATGTACGGCTATCTGCTGCACGGTTTCATCATCAAGGCGTCCCGCTTCTGGGGCTGGTACGACCACCCCTGGCTGCACACCCCGCTCGGCGAACTGGCCGTCACGGCAGCCGCCGTAGGGCTCATCACCGTGCTGTGCTCGGGCCCGGTCCGCTCCGTGTTCCGGTTCGTCGTCGAGCCGCGCATGTCATGGATGTTCAGCCGTCGCACGTGACCGCAGGCGCCCCGGGGGACCGCGGTCCCCCGGGGCGCCGGCATGAGAGTCGTCCCCGACGGTCGATCCGCCCGGCCTCAGCCAGTCCCCTGCCGGGCGGAGGGTCGCTCCATGGCGTTGTCCAGATGAGTGATGACGGCCGGCACGTCATCACTCTCGGTGCTCCCGATCAGCTGCAGGGCCGGCCGGACGAGGCCGCCTGGTCGCGCTATCAACCGGGCGAGCACGGCGGCCCGGATGTCGAGCCGCTTGATGGTGGTCTCGCGCTCGCCTTCGTTCTGGCCGGCAAGCAGGACCGCGTTGTACCACGCCTCCTCGCGGGACTGACGGACACTGAAGTCGAGGATCCGCTCGTCGGTGCGGGCTCCGATCTGATCCAGCAGCGACATGAATGGCGACAGGGCGCCGATCGAGTCCTGCACGACCAGCACCACCCGCGCCAGGATGTCGTTGATCAGCAGAAAGTCGTGCCGCAACGCGTGGATGGCCTCGCCTGGGCTGGTCCGCGCGGCGGCGATGGCCAGGTCGAGGTTGATGTGCGCGTTCACGCCGAGTATCAGGTGCTGGACGATGATGGTGTCGGCATCGTCGAGCAGCCCGAACGCCTCACGCCAACAACGCGGCCCGCTCCGGTCACGACGCCAGGCGTCGTGAGCCTCGAAGTAGCGGTTGCCGAAGTGCGTGTCGAAACGGTCCATTCGGGCGCCGTCGTCGAACAGCCCACCGTAAATGGCCGTGCGGACCTCAACGGTCACCTGTCGGTACAGCGCCGCGAAGTACCCGACCCGGTCACCGGCTCGGCCCGCCTCCCGCACGATCCCGGCGAGCCCGTCCACCACATCGTCGATGTTCTCTGCCGCCATGCCCAACTCCCTCTCGCAGTCCCCTCGTTCGGCCCCGCGCTCTGGCTGCTGTCCGCAGTGCCGATCACAGCCCCGTCCTACCACCGCGCACCAGAGAGGGTGCCCGCCTTACAGGAACCGGGATGGGAGCCCCACTCGTTCCACGGGCCACGAAAGGCTCAGGAGCAGCGCGGCGGGAGCTCGGGGAGACCCCAGCGGGTGGTGTGCCCGATGAGGTCTTCCCTCCTCGGACGTTCCAATCGCCTGGGAATCAGGGGCTCGCGGCTACAGGGCCGATTCAGCGTCCCTGTCCTGGCGAGGAACGGGGCCGTGCAAGACCTTGGACTCAGGTCAGCGCACGCCCGTTGGCTCGGACGGACCGGCGTACGACAGCCGGCCGGAAGCGCCAGAACAGCGCGGCGACCGTCGGTCTCGTCAGGTCCGTGCCGGTGTGGGCGAGAGACGCCCCGGGCTGCGGGGGAACGGACGGCGGCGGCGTCCACGGCGGCCTCTTCGGCGGTGCGGACGGCTGCGGGCGGCGGACTTGGCCGCCCGGCGCGGCAGTTCTCCGGGCGTCGGCCTTTCGCTCCATCGAGCGGCCCGCTTGTCGGACTGTCCGCTCCGGGACCGGGGAGCGGGGCGCGCAGAGTACGGCCTCCGCCGTCGGTTCGCTCGCCCAGAGGCGAGGTCCGAGGCGTCCCCTTATCGTGATCGAAGGGGAATCCCCGGCCGTGGGCCGGGGCGTTCCAGGAGGCCAACCATGCCGTCCACTCACCAACGCCGCGTGCTCACCGGTGCCGTGACGCTGGCCCTGCTGGGAGTCGGGCTGCCGTCGGTCACCGCCGCGGCCACCGACCGACCCGACCTGTCCCGCTTCTACGAGCAGAAGATCAAGTGGTCCGGCTGTGCGGTCGACGGCACGCCTGGGGACCTGGAGTGCGGGACGGTGACCGTCCCTCTCGACTATGCGAAACCCGCCGACGGGACGCTCGAGCTGGCCATGGCCCGGGTCAGGGCAACGGGCAAATCCAGAGGTTCGGTGCTCCTGAACTTCGGCGGACCCGGCGGACCGGGAGTCAGCGAACTGGCCACCGGCGGCGAGGACTTCATGGGGCTCACGGACGGCTACGACGTGGTGACCTTCGACCCGCGCGGCGTCGGCAGAAGCTCACCGGTCAGCTGCGGGGAGGGCACCGGCGACGCCGTGGACCCGACGGACCCCGAGGCGGACGGCAGCGACGATCCGCGAGCCTCTCTCGACCTGTTGCGGAAGACCGCCGCCGAGTGCGCCAAGCACTCCGGGCCCGTACTGCCCCACATCGGCACGGTCAACGCCTCGCGCGACCTGGACGTGATGCGTCAGGCCCTCGGCGACAAGAAACTCAACTACCTCGGCTTCTCGTACGGAACGCGGTTGGGCGCGGTGTACGCGACCCAATTCCCCAAGAACACCGGCCGGTTCGTGCTCGACGGCGTGGACACGCTCACCGAGCCACTCAGCGAACAGGGCATCGCCGGTGCCGAGGGCCAGCAGACGGCGCTGGAGGACTTCCTCGACTGGTGTGCCGAGGACATCAATTGTGCGTTCGGTCAGGACGTGCGCTCGGCCCGGCAGGAGGTGGTCCACCTGGTCGACTCGCTCGACGAGAACCCCATACCGACGGACTTCGGCGAACAGTTCTCCGGCCAGGACCTCGTGGGCGCCATGGGGCAGGCCCTCTACAGCAAGGAGTTGTGGCCGACCCTCTCGCACGCGCTCAGCTCACTGGTCCAGGACGGCGACACCCGGGACATCATGCGGTTCTCCACCGGCGGCAGCGCGGTGCCCGGAGGCGACGCCATGCCCGGAGGCGACGCGACGCCCCGCCGCAGCGCGACATCCAGAGACCGGGCGACACGCGGAGACGGCGGGCTCGTCGACGAGGGCGACATACCGGTCGACAACCTCCCGGCCGCGCTCATCGCCGTCAACTGCGCGGACGACCCCGACCGCCCCACGGCCGACCAGGTCACCGAGGACATCGACAAGCTGCGCGCCGAGTACGAGGAGGCGTCACCGGTCTTCGGCCGGTACCGGCTCACGCAGGTACTGATGTGCTACGGCCGCCCCAAGGGCACCACCTACATCCGCGAGGACGTACACGACGTCGACACCCCGAAGATGCTCCTCGTCGGCACCCGCGGCGACCCGGCGACGCCGTACCGCTGGACCGTGGAGACCGCGGAACGGCTCGGCTCGTCGGCCGTCGTCCTCGACAACAAGGGCGAGGGCCACACGGGGTACGTGTCCTCGAAGTGCGTACACCGGAAGGCCGAGGCCTTCCTGCTGTACGGCTCACTGCCGGCCGACGGGAGTTCCTGCGGCTCGGAGGAGTGAGCCGCCTAGCAGGTCACGGCGGACGATTCCTCCGAATGCCTGACCGCCGATTCGGTCATATGGTGCATATATGGAGCATGCCCTCAGCCCCACCACACTCACCGAACTGCGCCGACCGCGGCCCTATCCGGCCGTCTCGGTACTCACGCCGACGCACCGTCGCGAGCCGGACAAGGCCCAGGACCCCCTTCGGCTGCGGAACGCGCTGGCCAAGGCGAGGAAGCAGCTGGAGGCCGACCCAGGGGTCACCCGGGAGCGGCGGATGGACGTCGTCGAGCAGCTGGAGCAGGCGTTGGCGGAGGTCGATCTGACCCATACCGAGGACGGACTCGCGATCTTCGCGGCGCCCGGTGAGCACCAGGTATGGGCGCTGGCCCGGACCGTGCCGGAGCGCGTCGTCCTCTCGGACACCTTCCTGACCCGCAATCTCGTCGCCGCGCAGGCCGCCGAGCGTCCGTTCTGGGTGCTGGCCGTCTCCGCGGACCGGATCTCCCTGTGGAGCGGCGGCGCCGGACATGTCGTCGAGGCCGAGGCGGCGGGGTTCCCGCTGACGCGAAGCCTCGAGGACCCGGACGTCGAGCGCAAGGAACGCACCGGCGACGTGCCCAGCACCTTCCGCGACGAGCGGACGCGCCACTTCCTGCGGGAGGGCGACACCGCTGCCGCCCGTGTCCTGCGTGCCGACCCGCGACCGCTGTACGTGGCCGGTGAACAGGCCGCGCTCTCCTTCCTCGACGAGATCGGCACCGTCACCAAGGACGGCGTCCACGTCCCGCACGGCGGCCTTGCGCACGGCAGCCCCGAAGCCGTGTGGCAGGCGGTTCGTCCCCTGGTCACCGCCCAGGACCGGAAGCAGGTCGACACCGTGACGCGGGAGCTCGAAACCGCCCGGGGCCGACGGGCCTTCGCCGCGGGCGTCGACGAGGTGTGGCAGAACGCGACCGACGGCCGCATCCGGCTGCTGGCCGTCGAGGAGAACTACCGCGTGACCGTGCGCGACGACGTCGGCGATCATCTCGTCCCGGCCGAGAGCGACGACCTCGACGCGCGCGACGACATCGTGGACGAGATCGTCGAACAGTGCCTCGACACCGGCGCACAGGTCCGCTTCGTCCCCGACGGCACGCTGAGTGACGCCCAGGGCATTGCCGGAGTGCTGCGCTACTGACCCCGCGGGCTCGCGCCAGAATTCATCCGCCACCCCGCCAGGCCCTTATTCATCCGCACATACATGCGGCGCTCATAACCCCCGGGGCACGCCTCCAACTACCGCACACACGCTCGCCGAACGTATGCTTGAACAGGCGCCCCATCACCACCCCGATCCCCTTCAACTCGCCGACCTCGTCTACGACTTGACCAGTCCGGCCGCGTACTGAATCCAGCCCACCCACCTCGTCCGCGAGGACTGCGACATATGCCAGAGGCACCACCGCATCGTGTGTTGCCAAATCCCTTACAGCGCGTCGCGGGCTGTGCAACAGTCGTAACGGTCCTTCCCTCAGTCTTGGTCGTACCGTGCCTGTATCGGAGTACGTCATGCCGTCCCATCTCTCGGCGGACCACCCGGCCGCCCAGCCGCCCTCGCGCGGCTCGGTCGACGCGCTCATTTCACAGACGCGCCGACTGCGGGGCGAGGTGGACGCCGTACGGCGCGACGCGCCGGTCGACGACGGCGATCCGGAAGGACGCTGGCAGCGCGCCCTGTGCGATCTGGCGATACATCAACTCAGCGATCTCGACGAGCACTTGGCGCAACTGCGGGACGGCCCGTCGCCCGTGCCCGTCGAGCAGGAGGCGGCCGCCCGCAGCGTACGAGCCGTGCCCGCCGCATCCGGGCAGGGCTCGCTGCTCAGCCGGGTAGGCAGCGCCGAGTGGAACCTGTTGACGGACGAGGCGAGCTGGTCCGGCGAGCTGTACCAGATCCTCGGCCGCGATCCCGCCGCTCCCCCGCTCACCCTCGACGAACTGCCCTCCATGGTGCTCGACGAGGACCGGCCGAGGCTGACCGCGATGGTGACGGACTGCCTCATCGACGCCAAACCGATCGACGGGGAGTTCCGCATCGTCCGGCCCGACGGCGGTGTGCGGACGGTGCACATGATGGGCGAACCCGTGCTCGACGCCGACGGCAGCACCGCCTCGATGTGGGCGGTGCTGAGGGACGTCAGCGAGCTGCGCCGCAGCCAGCGGACCGTCAGCGAGACCCGTGACTCGCTGCAGCACCAACGGCATCTCGCGCAGACCGAGCACCGGCTCGCGGTCGAGTTGCAGGAGGCTGTGCTGCCGCCGTGGCGTGGCTCCCTGCGACTCCCGCACCAGGGACCGCAGACGCTGGACGTGGCCGCCCGTTATCTGCCGTCCTCGACGAGCGCGCTGATCGGCGGCAACTGGTACGACGCCCTCGAACTGCCGGACGGGGAAACGCTGTTGAGCGTGGGCGACCTCACCGGCCACGGCGTCACGGTCACCTCGGGCATGGCGATGCTGCTCGGCACGGTGCGCGGCATGGCCATGGCGGGAACCGAGCCCGGCCGGCTCATGGCATTGCTCAACCAGTTACTGGACGCGTCGGTCCAGCCCGCCCTGGGCAGCGCCGTGTGCTGCCGCTACCGGCCCGAGACCCGGACCCTGGTGTGGGCGCAGGCAGGACACCCCGCCCCCCTGCTGTTCCGCAACGGGACGGGGCGCATTCTTCCGCCGCCGGACGGCGTCCTGCTCGGCGCCACCTCGGGTGCCGCCTACGGACAGGCCGAGGAGCCGCTCGAACCGGGCGACCTGCTCCTCCTGCACACCGACGGACTCGTCCCCCGAGGCACCGCGGCCGTGAGCCGCCTCCTCGACCTGGCCCCCCGCTTCGGCGAGGCCCGCGCCGCACAGGACTGCGTACGGACGGTCGTGGAGGAGTTCGGCGACACGGAACGCGAGGACGACGCCTGCGTACTCGTCGCCAGGGTCACCACCTGACAGCCAGGGTTACGACCTGACAGCCACGGTCACGACCTCACAGACGGGGACCCCGGACCGGCATCACCCGACAGCTACCACACACTGCCGCTTACAGCGGCACAGGCCCCCTATGCCCGTGCGCTGTTGCCACCCTTCGACTTCAACGCGCCCTTGGGCAGCGACAGTTTGATCTCCTCGCGCAGATCGTGGATCTTCGGATAGCTGGAGTACTGCCCGGTCAGCCGATACATCTCACGCAGCCGGTCCCAGGTGCGATGGGAGGAGTTCGAACCCATCGACGTCAGGGCCAGGCGTGCGTACCGGTCCGCCTGTTCGGGGTCGTCGGCGATGAAGCAGGCGGACGCGAGCGAGATGTGGTCGAAGATCTTCGACCGGTCCCGTCCCTTCTCGCGGAGCGAGAGTGCCTCCTTGGCATGGCTCTGCGCGACGGCGGCCGCGGACGGATCGTGCTCCGCGAGCGTCCGGTAGGCCAGGGCCTGCATTCCGTGCATGTCCGCCTCGTCGAAGAGCTGCATCCAGCTCGGCGGCGGCACGTCACCCTTGTCCGAGACGAAGAGGTCCTCCGCCTCCCCGAGGGTGCGCCGCATGGCCTGGCCCCTGCCCATCGACGCCTGTGCCCAGGCCTCGATGGTGTAGAGCATGGCCTGCGTACGCGGCAGCACCTCGTCACCGGATCCCGATTTGGCGAGCTTCATGAGGTCGAGCGCGTCGTCGGGCCGGCCCAGGTGCACCATCTGGCGGGCGGCGCGGGAGAGCGCCTCACCGGCACGCGGCCGGTCTCCCCCTTCTCGGGCCGCGTGGGCGGCGATGATGAAGTACTTCTGAGCCGTGGGCTCCAGGCCGACGTCGTGCGACATCCAGCCCGCGAGGACGGCGAGGTTGGCGGCGACGCCCCACAGGCGCCGCTGCAGATGGTCGGGGTGTTGTCGGTAGGAGAGCATGCCTCCCACTTCGTTGAGCTGGCCCACCACGGCCTTGCGTTGCAGCCCGCCGCCGCGGGCCGCGTCCCAGGCCCGGAACACCTCGACCGAGCGCTCCAGTTCCTCGATCTCCTGGGACCCGATGGGGGCGGCCTCATAGCGGTCGAACCCGGCGGGGTCGGCGTGCAGGGGATTGTCGACGTCAGGGGCGTCGGCCGCGAGGGCCGGATCGGTGTGCAGCCATTCGTGCATGGCACTGTTGAGTACGGATCCTGCGGTGAGCGCGGCACCCGCTCCCACCAAGCCGCGTCGGTTGAGCATGAGGTCCATTCCCGTGAATTCGGTGAGGACCGCAGCAGTCCGCTCGGGCGCCCACGGCACTCCGTCGGGATGTTCCGCATTCCCGCCGCCCTGCCGTTTCCCCGTGCGCCCGTGCCGGACCAGACCGAGGTCCTCGATGGTCACGACACGGCCGAGACGCTCGGTGAACAGTGCTGCCAGCACCCGTGGCACCGGATCGCGTGGGATCTCTCCCATGTCGATCCAACGCCGCACCCTTGAAGTGTCGGTCGCCAGCTGGGGGTGGCCCATGGCCGCCGCCTGCCGGTTGACCATCCTCGCGAGTTCACCCTTGGACCAGCCGGCCAGGCCGAACAGGTCCGACAGACGGGTGTTGGGTTGTCCGTTCACGTCAAGCCCCCAGGTTCTCGGCTGAGTTGACAGTAACCCTCTGTCAGTTGCTCCGGGACTATTCGCCAGGGTTCGCCAGGCCACGCCAGATGGTCTGCCACTGGGCATCCGGTGTCAGGTAGGAAAGCGCCACCCCGACCCGGTCGCCCCAAGGACATTCCCCAGGGTGCACCAGGGCGACCGGGGCGGGTAGCGCGGTAATCAGCAGGCACACGAAGGGATCTGTTTCGCCCATGTACGCAGCATCGTCCTCCGTGTCCGCTCCTCCCCGGTCGCCGCACCTCCGTCAGCCGGGCAGCGGCGGCCCCTATCTCGACCCCGGGCGCCCGGCGGCCCCCGTGCTCGGTGCCGGCCGGACTCGGCGCGCTCCGGGCCTGGGCACCCAACCGCTCAGCGGGAGACTCGACTTGTCCGGCCCTCAGGGCGCGCAGCTGCGCACGGCGATCGCGTCGGTGCACCGGATCTGTCCGGAGTTCGCCCCGGTGCAGGTGCTGCGTCGCAGCGGCCGCTCCGTGCTCCTGGTCGGCACGACAGGGCGCAGCACCGCCGTAGCCAAGTGTTTACTGGACCACTCTCCAGTGTGGGCCGAGCGGATCCGCCATGAAATAGCGGCATACCGCTCGTTCGTGCGGCACCGGCCCCCGGTGCGGGTGCCACGGCTGATCGCGGCGGACCCGGACAACTGCACGCTGGTGATCGAGCGGATGCCGGGGCGGGTGGCGGCGCTGCAGCGGCATCCGGCGGAGGCGCCGCCGCGCGCGGACATCAGGGCGGCGCTCGGCGCGATCTGCCGGCTCAACGCGTGGCGTCCGCCGGCGGGCACGTTCGACGCCCCGCTGGACTACGCGGCGCGGATCTCCCGGTATCACGAGCTGGGGCTGCTCACCGACCGGGACATGGGCGACCTGCAGAAGCTGGTGCACGGCATCGCGCACTCGGCGGGCCGCCAGGGCATGGGCCAGTTCTGCCACGGCGACGCTCTCCTGTCGAACATCCTTCTCTCACCGGCCGGTCCAGTACTGGTGGACTGGGAGCACGCAGGCTGGTATCTGCCGGGGTACGACCTGGCGACGCTGTGGGCGGTCCTCGGGGACGCGCCCGTCGCCCGGCGGCAGATCAGCCAGCTCGCGCAGTCGGCGGGGCCCGCGGCGCGCGACGCGTTCCTGGTGAACCTGATGCTCGTACTCACCAGGGAGATCCGTACCTACGAGATGGCCGTGCAGCGTTCGATGCACGAGACGACCCCGGCGGCACCGGGACCGGCCCACCCGGGTGCTGCGCCGTCCGGCGAGGAACAGCGGCTGCTGCTGAGGCGGCTGCACGACGACTGCCAGCTGGCCCGACGGGCCGTTCGAGCGGCGGTCGGGACTCGCTGAGGGGGATGACGGTCCGCGGTGCGCCTGGGACAGCGGCGCACCGCGGACCTTCGTCATGCCGGTAGGCAGGTAGGGCCAGGTGTGCCGGCCGGTATGCCGCTCGTCGCGCTCGCCCGATCAGCCCCATTGGTTCATTCCACTGACGCCTCGCAGGCCCGCCGACCACCGCCACGAAACCCTCGCCGCCTCAGCCCTGACATGGGAAGTTGCCTGCCTCTGGGCTTGATTGACGGGGCGTCGAAGAGCCGGTACCGCTGACGCACGCCCAGCCCCGCACGACACACCCAAGGCCGGGTCTCAAGGAGATCCCGTGTACGGACGGGCGTGCCCGGAGAAGGAGGTCTACTCGGAGGGTGCGCCTGTCCAGTCGGTCTCGCCGTTGCCGTACAAGCTGCTCGAAGGGCAGAAGTACGCGGCCGGCGAGAAGGTGCCGGGCGAGTATTTCTACGCGCCGACCTTCGATACCGCGCCGCACAGATTGGTGCGCGGTTCGGACATGTACTACGAGATCCGGTTCGGGCACCGGGTGGCGTTCGTCCGGGCTGCCGATGCGCGGGTGATGCCGTCCAAGGGGTAGCGCGTCAGGCACCCTTGGGCGGCTCGTGCAGTCCGAAGGCCGAGCCCTGGTCGTCACGGCACAGCTTGAACCGGCCGAACCGGTCGGCCGACTCCTCGCTTTCGCCGCCCTCCTCTCCCAGGTCCTCGACCGTGCCGCCCAGGTCACGCACCTGGGCGGCCGCGGCGTCGAGGTCGTCGACCCGGAAGAAGAGGTACGGGGAGGCTCCGGCGTCGCCGCCGTGCATACCGCCCGGCACACCGCCGGTGGTGATGGCGAATCCTCCCCCTCCCGACGTGCCGGGTTCGAAGGTCCAGCCGAAGAGGGTTCCGTAGAAGGCGCGGCCCCGTTCGGGGTCGGCCACGCCGATTTCGAAGAAGGTCGGTTCGCCCGTCATCGCGCGTCTCCTGTCGTGAGACATGTGTCGGCCGCCTGAAACCACGCTACGCGGGGCGGAAGGAGGGCGCCCGCCGTACGTTCGTGCGTGCGGAGCGGCTCGGCATCCGCGCGGCTCAGCCTTCAAGTCGGCGCAGTCGCTCCGCGTCGCAGGTGCGGGGGCAGGTGCCGCAGGCCTCGGCCGGGCGGATCGTGTAGTAGAGGCAGCAGCCCAGGCGGGTGCGGGTCGGGTGCTGTCGGCCGTCGGCGCCTTCGAGGTGACGGAAGTCGGCGCCGCCGGGGAAGGGCGGGACGGCGGAGGGCAGGAGCGCGGTGGCGGCCCGTACGGCGTCGGACTCCTGGCCGAGAACGCGGCCCAGGTACCAGATTCCGGAGACGAGGTCGTCACTGACCAAGCCCCACAGCGTGCGCGGTCCGCGCCGGACCTGTGGGCCGATCGCGGTCAGCAGCGGGCCCATGTGATCGGCGACCGCCACCCTCAACTCAGCGCGCAGTGCCTCCTCATGAGGAACCGTCAGCGCTCCGGGGAGGGTGGCGGCGACCGGGTCGTCCCGGAGACAGGCGAGGTCCGGTCCCGGAGTGATCTCGAACATGCCGGACGTCAGGTCGACACGTACGTCCTCGGGGTGGATCCGCGGCACCCTCCCGGTGAGGTACCAGACGCCGCTCATCAGCAGGCCGACCGACCACGCGTAATCGTGGAGGGCGCGCGAGGCCGCGACGTCCCGGCGCGGGGTGTGGTCGTAGCGAGCCTGAACGCGGGCCGCCTCGGCCTCGACGAAGCCGTCGAGAGACCCGCGGTTTTTCGTCAACTCGGCGCCGGTGACGCCCATTTGGCCGCTGCCCGACTCCGGATCGGCAACCCTCACCGCCAGCGCCTCGCACACCTCGGCCAGTTGCCGATACGAGTCGGCGAGCAGGCCGGACACGGACGGGGAGGTACCGGTCGGCAGGGTCTCCAGAGCCACGGTCATCGGTACTCCTGTGCATGAAAGGCGGTGCAGAATGAGAAGGTAAGCCTTACCTTAGTGCAAAGATCGAGAACAGTGGCGCGTGACGGCGCTTCAGAGGCGACGATCAAGGAATGCGCACGTCACGGCCACGAAGGGGCACGACCAGCCCTGCTCCGTGCTGGAGGTGGACGCCTGGCCGCACCCCTGGCCACGACCGGTGGCGCAACGCGAACTCGTCACGCTCGCCGGGCAGTTGTGCACGCCGAAGGACATCCTGGCCCGGCACGTTCCGGCCGCGGGACTCCGGGCTGGCGACCGTGTGGCGTTCGGGCTCGCGGGTGCCTACGCGTGGAACATCTCCCACCACGATTTCCTGATGCACCCCCGTCCCGGGTTCCACTTCATGGGCGGGCGTGGATGCGATCGGGAATGAGGGGGCGCCCGGCCAGGTGCGCTGTTCCGGGGCGCTGGGAACAGTAGATCTTGGTCGCCACTCAACTCCAGGCCACTCCCGGGGTAACGCCGCCCTGCGAACTGGCCTGCTCGAAGCAGCACGAATGCGATACCTCGCGGCCGGCTGGGCGATAGAGTCCACACGTGCGTTGATCTTCCGAGCGGTGGCCGAGTGCCGCCGCGGACGGTGCGGGCGACCCCGGCAGGTGGGGCCGCCCCGGCTGACATAACCGTCATCCCACCGGAGATCACACAATGACTGCTCAGCAGCCACTCACCTACGACGCGTTCGTCGAACTCGCCACCGCCGATGCCGCCGTCGTCGGCCTCGTTCTCAAAGGCTCCCGGGCCCACCAGGGCATGACCACCGAGCATGCCGACCACGACCTGTATGTCGTCCTCGCCGATGGCGTGACAACGGATCTCACCCGGCTTTCCGGCCACCGTGCCCCCGAGCTCGACCTCGTCATCGTGTCTCTCACCGAGTTCCGCACGGCCGGAATGCCCGGTTTTGAGCGCTACGCCCTCGCCCGCGCCCGGATCGTGCTCGACCGACTCGACGGAGGCATCGCCCAGCTCCTGGCCGCCAAGGCACGGCTCGATCCCGATGAAGCGTTCCAGGACTCCCACAACTGGCTCGACGCCTACGCCAACTCCCTCTACCGCTCCGTCAAGAACGACCGCGACGGACAAACACTCGCCGCCCACCTCGACGCCGCCGACAGCATCCGATTTCTGCTGGAGCTGCTCTTCGCTCTCAACCGTCGCCCCCGCCCCTACAACAAGTATCTGGAGTGGGAACTCGACCGTTACCCTCTGCCCGACTGGGACACCCACATGCTGCTCGCCGCCGTGGAACGCATCTCAGCAACGGGCGACGTGCCCCTACAGCGGCGGCTCTTTGCCCGTGTCGAGGCAGTGGCCCGGCGGGACGGGCACGACGCGGTGCTGGACGCGTGGGGCGAGGACCTCGACCTGATGCGACCGTAATAGGAGGATGGCGGCGCGGCCGGCCCAGTATCACGGCCACCGCTCCGCCCGATGCGAGACCGGCCGCGCCCGCAACTGCGCTTCTCGGCCTTGCCCTTCGGGAGATCCCAGGGGCTGGTCCGGGTCATGCGGCTCAGCGGGGCACGCCATCCGCCGACTCGCGCGATTCGCCGACTTGCGCGGCGTCGGCTCGTGCGGTTCGCCGGCTCGGCTCGTACGAGTCGTACGGCTCGTACGAGCCGTACGACATGACCCTCGAGTCCAGGGGGCGAACACCCGAGGGCGAGGGTCATGACACAGCGTCTGGAGAGGGGCAGCCCTGACCGGGGCTCAGCCCTGCTGGAAGAGCTCCGCCGGCAGCGGCTTCAGGAGCGCGTACAGGTCGTCGGTGATGGGACGGTCCCAGGCGGCGATCGTCACCAGCACGTTGTCACTGCGGTCGAACTGCACGCAGGAGATGCGCGACTCCGAGAGCTTGAGGCGGCGCACGATGAGCAGGTTGTCGCCCTGCATCACCGGCATGTCCTCGGTGCCGACGACCGTGACCTCTTCTTCGTTCTCCAGCGCCAGCAGCAGCTGGGCCACCTCGAACGGGATCTCCCCCTCGGCCACGTCCCGGGCCGGCGATCCCTCCGGCAGATTGCCGATGATCATCGCGGGTCCACGACCGCCGAACAGGTCGTAGCGCAGGAACACACCCTGACAGCTGCCATCGGGCGCGGGCAGCAGGCCCGCGCCGAGATTGCCCGGCCAGTCGCCCGGGTCCATGGCCAGGACGTCGAATTCGGGCCCGGCGGGGGTGGCGCTGCGGCGGCGGAGGAACGACATGCCGCAATGGTACGTGCCCCGACGGGTAGAACGGCGTGGGGTCGACGGCTGTTGGCAAGTGCACGTTGGCCATCACGCGTTGGCTGGGGAACGGTCTGCCGACGGTTGTAGGCCATCGGGTGTTGTCGCTCCGGGTTGGCCTTCGGGTTCGGCCCTCTGGTTGGCCTTCGAGCGCAAACGCGGGACGCATTCGTCAACGGACGTTTGCCAACGCTGGTTGCCTCGCGGCAGGCGTGCGCCACCGGCCGATTGCCCACATCCGTCAGGGCCATAGACGCGCGCCAGCCGCATCACCAACACGCGTTGGTCAACGAGTGTTGGCCTACATACGTTGACCCACGCTGGTCGGCCCCGGTGGTTGCCCTCACGCGTTGGCCCACATCCGTTGACTACGACCGCCGCACCGAACCGCCGAGCCCGGTTCACCACCTCGAACGCCCAACACCTCGTCCACGGCGGCGAGTTCACTTTCGCGTTCGAAGAGTGACCTGCTGCCATGGTGGTGCAGCCGACGCGATGAGCAAGTGCGCACCGTGACCTGCAGACACCTCAGCGTGCGCCCGGAGCGGGAGCGACCGCCGGGAAGTCGTCGACCGTTACCGACCGGAGCGGTCGGCCAGCTGTTCCAACAGGGCCACGGCCTCGGCGGCCCGCGCGTGCGGCACGAAGAGGTGGTCGTGGTGGAAGCCGGCGACGACGTTGCAGCTCAGGCCGGCTTCGGCCAGGGCCTGAGCGACGGCTGCGGTGAGGCCGACCGCGTCCAGCGCCGAGTGGATGCGCAGAGTGATCCAGCCCGCCACATAGTCGTACGGCAGGCGTGCGGCGTCGGCGTCCTCCTGCTGTACGACCAGCGTGAGCCCTTCGTCCTCGACGACCGTGACGACCGGGGAGAGTCCGGGTGGTGCCGTGCCGCCGGGGACGGTGGTGAAGACGTAGCGGCCGGGGTGGAGGGCCGGTTGCATGCCGCTCAGCAGTCGACCGAGGTCGCGTTCTGCGCTTGCGTTCATATGCGGAGGTTATGCCGTCTTCTTGTGCCGCTCGTGGTGGCGGGCGACACGGGCCCGGTTGCCGCAGGAGGGCTTGCACCACTCCTGGCGCGGGTGGTCCTTGAGGAAGTAGCGCACACAGCGCGGCGCGTGGCATGCGCGCAGCCGCTGTCGATCGGGGCTCGCGAGGAAGGCGATGGCCGCACGGGCGAGCGTCGCGGTGAGCCCGGCGCCGCCGTGCACGGGTTCCTGGCGTACGACGGGGTCGGCTCCCGCGGGCCACGACAGTACGGGGACGGTCGGCGCCAAAGCCGCCCGGGCGTTGAGCCGCTCGACGGCGTCCCGTACGGGCATCAGCCGGGCGGCGTCGGCCGGGCTCGGCTCACCGGGGCGCACGGAGTGAGCGAACAGGGCGCGGACCGCGGCGCGCACGTCGCGTACCGCGGCCAGCTCGGCCTCGTCCACCCCGTTCGCCCCCTCCGCCCAGCCCACTCCCTCCGCCTCGAACCCGTCGGCTCCGGCCTCCGGGTGCTCGCGCACCCAGGCCGTGAGGCCCGCCGTGGTGGCGAGGTCGTCGGCGACGCCGCCGTGGCCGTCGTGGCGGATGGTCAGGGCGAGGTCCAGGGCGAGCCGTGCGTCCGGGCCGATCGAGGCGTTCATGGGCTAATGATAGATTCAACCGCATCCATTAGTGAACGAGCGCATCGATGAACGCACGAGCGGGGAGTGCCTGTGGAGGATCTGCGTCAACTGCTGCGTGGCCTTGAGGTGTTCGCGGGTGAGCTCCCCGTGTTCGATCCGTCCGCAGCCCCGGATACGCCGACGGAGCTGTTCACGGAGTGGCTGCTCGCGGCCGTGGACGCCGGGGTGCGCGAGCCGCACGCGATGACCTTGTCGACGGCCGGCGCCGACGGGAATCCGACGGCGCGGACGCTGATCCTGAAGGGGCTCGGCCCCGACAGCTGGCGGTTCGCGTCGGACGGCGGCAGCGTCAAGGCGCGGAACCTCGCCGAGCGGCCGTACGCGGCGCTCACCTTCTACTGGCCGCAGCTCGCCCGGCAGGTCCGGGTACGCGGCCCGGTCGTACCCGAGAGCCCGGAGGACAGCGCGGCCGACTTCCTGGCGCGCGGCGCCGGGGCTCGCGCGGAGGCCCTCCTCGGCCGTCAGTCGGGCCCCCTCACGGACCTCGCCGAGCGCGATACGGCCGTCAAGAAGTCGCTGGCCCGCCTGGCGGCCGAGCCGGATCTCGTGGCGCCGGGCTGGACCCTGCACTCGGTACACGCCGAGTCCGTCGAGTTCTGGCAGGGCGACAAGGAGCGACGGCACACGCGGCTCGCGTATCTGCGGTCCGGAGAGGGCTGGGGCAAGCAGCTGCTGTGGCCATGAACAGGCGAGGTGCACGCGGAACGCGGCGTACGCGGAACGCGGCGTGCACGGAACGCGGCGTGCACGGAACGCGGCGTGCACGGAACGCGGCGTGCACGGAACGCGGCGTGCACGGAACGCGGCGTGCACGGAACGCGGCGTGCACGGAACGCGGCGTGCACGGAACGCGTACGTATACGTGCCGGTCAGCGGTCAGCGCCCTCCGCCCCGCCCGGACTCAGCTCTCATCGCTGTCGGGCGGCACCACCGCCACCGGGCTCGCCGCGTGCAGCAGTACCGCCTGGGTGACCGAGCCCATCATGCGGGCGGGTGCGATCAGCCGTCGGCGGTGGCGACCCACCACCACGAGGTCGGCGTCCTTGGAGGCCGCGACGAGGTGACCGGCCGCGTCGCCGGGTACCGCGTACAGGTCGACGCGGACCTCGGGATGCCGCGCGGTGTGCGGGGCCACGAAGCCGTCCGCCAGCGTCCTGGTCTCGGACTCGATGGCGTCCTGGTCGATGATCATGGACGACGGGAAGTCGCCGGCCTGTAGCGGCCAGGGATAGGCGGCGACCACCTGGACCCTGGCCTCGCGCCGGGCGGCCTCGGCGAACGCGAAGGCGAGGGCCTCGTCGTTCGGGCTGTCCACGTGCAGACCGACGACCACGCGCGGCCCTGGTCGGACGAGCTCGGAGTCGTGCACCTCGCGTCCGGGCCGTGGCACCACGACGACGGGACACTCCGCCTCGCGCGCGGCGGCCAGGCCGTTCGAGCCGAGCAGCAGGCTCGCGAAGCCGCCGCGGCCGCGGGAGCCGAAGACCATCAGCTGTGCGTCGGAGCCGAGGCCTGGCAGCACGGCGGGGGGCCGGCCGTCCAGGGCGACATACTCCGTCACCGGCTGGTCGGCCCGGCCCTCCAGACGACCGCGCACCTGGTCGAGGACCCGGTCCGGCTCCTGCTCCGGCTGTCCGGCGGTGAGGATCTCGGGCCGCGCCCAGGGCGCGTACTCCCGCACATGGACCACCCGCAGCGGCGCCCCGCGCCTACGTGCGGCGTCGAGAGCCCACTCCAGGGCGCGCATGCTGTCGTCCGACCCGTCGACCGTCGCGATGACCGGCAGGGTGCTCATGGAATCCTCGCCTCCGCAACGCCGTCTTCCGTTTCCTGGGGCCAGCCTCGCTCAGGCCTGACCCCAGGAAGGGCTCGAAGATCGCGTGTCCGGAAAAAGGGAAGGAAAACACCCCTGGTGTCGTGTCGGCGTCCCTCACGTCCTCTTACGTGAGGTCGAACTCCCCCTCCCGCGCCCCTGACACGAACGCGCCCCACTCCGCGGGCGTGAAGATCAAGGAGGGGCTTTCCGGGCGGCCACTGTTGCGCATCGCGATGAATCCCTCGACAAAGGCGATCTGCACATCTCCCAGCCCACGGCTGCTGGAGTGCCAGTCGGCGTTGCTGAGGTCAAGCTCCGGCTTGTCCCAGCCCGCGAGCGGGTGCTGCTGGATGGTGCTCTCGGCCACGTCCGTGCTCCTCCCGGTTCGTCGTCCGCGGCCAGCCTAGCTTTCGCTTACTGCCGCGCACAGGCCACGTGAGGGGGACAGCTTCAGGAGACGGGCGGCACGGCTCCGACCAGCCACATCGAGAAAAACTGGGACCCACCGCCGTAGGCGTGCCCGAGGACGCGGCGGGCGCCGTCGACTTGATGCTCTCCGGCCTGCCCACGCACCTGAAGTGCGGCTTCGGCGAACCGGATCATGCCGGAGGCCCCGATCGGGTTGGTGGACAGCACTCCGCCCGACATGTTCACCGGCAGGTCGCCGTCCAGCTCGGTGACCCCGGACTCGGTCAGTTTCCAGCCTTCGCCCTCGTCTGCGAAGCCCAGATTCTCCAGCCACATCGGCTCGTACCAGGAGAACGGGACGTACATCTCGACCGCGTCGATCTCGCGGCGCGGATCCGCGATGCCCGCCTGCCGGTACACGTCGGCCGCGCAGTCCTTCCCGGCCTGCGGCGACACACCGTCCTTGCCGGCGAACATGGTCGGCTCGGAGCGCATCGCGCCGCCGTGCATCCAGGCGGGCGGCCGCGGCGAACGGGCCGCTCCCGCACGGTCGGTGAGGATCATCGCGCAGGCGCCGTCCGAGGAGGGGCAGGTCTCCGAGTAGCGGATCGGGTCCCAGAGCATGGGTGAGGCCTGGACCTTCTCCAGGGTGATGTCGTGCTCGTGCAGGTGCGCGTACGGGTTCTTGAGCGCGTTGCGGCGGTCCTTGTACGCGACCAGAGAGCCGACCGTGTCGGGGGCGCCGGTGCGCCGCATGTACGCGCGCACGTGCGGGGCGAAGAAGCCGCCGGCGCCCGCGAGCAGGGGCTGTTGGAAGGGGATCGGCAGGGACAGGCCCCACATGGCGTTCGACTCGGACTGTTTCTCGTACGCGAGGGTGAGGACGGTGCCGTGGACGCGGCTCGCGATCAGGTTCGAGGCGACGAGGGCGGTGGAGCCGCCGACGGATCCCGCGGTGTGCACGCGCAGCATCGGTTTGCCGACCGCGCCGAGCGCGTCGGCGAGGTACAGCTCGGGCATCATGACGCCCTCGAAGAAGTCGGGTGCCTTGCCGATGACGACGGCGTCGATGTCCGCCCACGTCAACTCGGCGTCCGCAAGCGCGCGTTGGGCGGCCTCGCGGACGAGTCCCGCGATCGATACGTCCCTTCGCGCCGCGACGTGCTTGGTCTGGCCGATCCCGACGACGGCCACGGGCTCCTTGCTCATCGCGGTGCTCATCGCGGGTCTCCCTCCAGTACGGCGACCAGGTTCTGTTGCAGACACGGGCCCGAAGTGGCGTGCGCGAGCGCGCGGTTGGAGTCGCCGCGCTGGATCCGGGCGGCCGCCTCGCCGATGCGGATGAGGCCCGCGGCCATCATGGGGTTGGCGGCGAGCGCTCCCCCGGAGGGGTTGACGTCGACGCTCGCGTCCAGCCGCAGGGCCTTGCGCAGGACGACTTCCTGGGCGGTGAAGGGGGCGTGCAACTCGGCTGTGTCGACGGGCCGTTCGAAGGCTCCGGCCTTCTCGGCGGCCAGCCGTGTGGACGGCGAGTCGGTCAGGTCGCGTACGCCGAGACTGTGTGCCTCGATCCGGTGGTCGATGCCCCGGATCCAGGCGGGCCGCTCGCACAGTTCGCGGGCCCGCTCCCCCGCCGCCAGGATCACGGCGGCCGCCCCGTCTCCGATGGGCGGGCAGTCGCCGGTACGGAGGGGACGTACGGCATAGTCGCCTTGCGGCACCGAACCTCTCAGCTGGGCATGGGAGTTGGCCGTGGCCGACTGGCGGCTGCGGGAGGCGACGGCGGCCAGGGCCGGCTCGTCCGTGTCGCCCGCGTCGATGAGCGCCTGTGCCTGAAGGGCGGCCAGGGCTATGGAGTCCGGCCACAGGGGCGCCACGTAGTACGGGTCGAGTTGCCGCGTCAGTACGTCGCGTACGGAGCCGGGTGAGGACTTGCCGAACCCGTACACGAGCGCGGTGTCGGCCTCGCCGGTGAGAAGCTTGTTCCAGGCCTCGTACAGGGCCCATGCCCCGTCCATCTCCACGTGCGACTCGGAGATCGGCGGCCAGGCGCCGACCCCGTCGAGCGCCATCGTGAAGGAGAAGGCGCGGCCCGCGAGATAGTCCGTGGACCCGGAGCAGGTGAAGCCGATGTCGCTGGTCTTGAGGCCGGTACTGGCCAGGACTTCGTGCAGGACGGGCATGAGCATCTCCACCTCGGAGAGCTCGTCGGTGGTGCGGAGGTGGTCGGTCTGCGCGAAGGCGACGACGGCGACGTCCCTCAGCGGCCTCGGGGCGGGCATCTACACCAGCTCCTTGTACGTGTCGTAGTCCGCGTCGGGTTCGCCGGTGGGCCGGTAGTGGTCGGGGTAGCGGCCCCCGTCCGTCCACACCGGCTCGACGCGCAGGCCCATGCGTACCTGGTCGTAGGGGATGCCGCCAATACGGCCGTGCAGGGCGAGGTCGGCGCCGTCGAGGGCGATGTGCCCGTAGACGTAGGGCACTTCGATGTCGAGGTTCTTCGCCTTGATGTTGACGATGCAGTAAGTGGTGAGGGTGCCGCGCGGCCCCACCTCGACCTGTTCCGACGTGGCCACACCACAGGTGGGGCAGGCACCCCGCGGCGGGACGTACACCTTGCGGCAGGACGGACAGCGCTCACCGACGGCCCGCCGCCCGGCGAGGGCGTTGATGTAACCGGACGCGGCGCGGCCGGGCGAGTAGGTGTAGTCGAGACGGGCGGGGGCGACGATGCCCGTCACCGGGTTCTCGAACCGGCCGTCGTGGACGGTGGGTTCGGGGGTTTCGTGGGCTTCGGGGGTGCCCTCGTACGGTTCGAAGCAGGCGATGTCCGTGATGGCGCCGGCGCGTTCCCCGGCCCAGCGGATACGGACGCGCATCCCGGTGCGTACGGCATCGGGTCCGGTGGCGTCGAGGGCGTGCAGGAGGGCGGTGTCCGCGCCGTCCAGTTTCACCAGGATCCAGGCGAACGGGGTGTCCAGGGGTTGGCCTCGGCGGGGTTCGTGGTTCCAGGCCCAGGTGGTGACCGTGCCGGTGGGGGCGACCTCCACGAGGTCGCGGAGGTCTTCGGAGGTGACGGGGTCGTACTCGACGGGCGGAACGAGCGTCCGGCCGTCGCCGGTCTTCACTCCGAGCACGACGCGCTCGCGCAGCCCGGTGAGGAACGCGCTCTGGACGGGGCCGAGGGAGCGAGTGAAGGGAAATTCGACGACAAGGGGAGCTTTGAGGACTTCGGGCACGGGGTTTCTCCTCACAGGACGGGGCTGCGCCCCGTCAGGGGCACGGGACTGTGACACATGCGGCCGCGACCAGCGCCCCTGAGGGGCGCGGGGAACTGCGCGACCAGCCACAACGGACCCGCAGCTCCGAACCGGCCTCCAGCAGAGCTCACTCCCGCCGATACACCGGCGGGCGCTTCTCGGCGAAAGCCCGCGCCCCCTCCTTGGCATCGGCCGTATCGAAGATCGGCCACCCCCGCTTCAGCTCGGCGGCAAGCCCATCGGCCTCGGTCATCTCCGAGGTCTCGTACACAGACGCCTTGACGGCCTCGACGGCGAGCGGACCACACGCGTTGATCTGCTCGGCGATCGCGAGGGCCTTCTCAAGAGCCGTCCCGTCGGGCACGACATGCCCGATCAGGCCGATGTCGGCGGCCTCCCGCGCCGAGTACGGGCGGCCGGTGAGCAGCATCTCCAGCGCATGCGTGCGCGGAATCTGCCGCTGGAGGCGCACCGTCGAACCGCCGATCGGGAACAAGCCGCGCTTCACCTCGAAGAGGCCGAACGTGGCGGACTCCCCCGCGACCCGGATGTCGGTCCCCTGGAGGATCTCGGTACCGCCGGCCACACAGTGGCCCTCGACCGCCGCGAGCACTGGTTTGCGTGGCCGGTGGTGGCGGAGCATCGCCTTCCAGTGCAGATCGGGATCGGCCGCGAGGCGGTCCCGGTACTGCTGCCCCTCCATCCCCTTGCCCGCCAAAGCCTTGAGATCCATGCCCGCGCAGAAGGCGCCGCCCGCGCCGGTCAGGACGATCGAGCGGATGGCGTCGTCCTCGTCGGCCTCGACCCAGCCGTCGTACAGGCCGACCAGCATCGGCAGCGAGAGCGCGTTCTTCGCCTCGGGCCTGTTGAGCGTGAGCACCAGTGTGGCGCCTTCGCGCTGCACGGTGAGGTGTTCCGTCCCACCCATTGCCGTCCTCCCGTCTCAGGAACGAGAACAGGTTGCAGTAGGCGCGGGATCAGTTCAAGGGTTTTCTGACAGTCAGTCAGATTTCTTCTGCGCGGACCCTTCACAGTTGTGGCGGGCTTTGCTCTGATGACCGGCGAAGCGATGGACGACGTGGCTCAGCGATCGGCGGAGGTGTCGAAGCGATCGGCGCACGTCTCTTCGTCGATGGTTGCCGGGGTCAGGAGGAGCGGTGGAGTACAACCTTGCCGACCTGTTCGAGTCGGTTGTCGACGTGGTCCCCGACCGCGAGGCACTCATGTACATCGACCACCCCGGCACGGGCGCGGAGCACCGTCTCACCTACGCGGAGCTGGACTCGGCGGCCAACCGGATCGCGCACCACCTGATCGACAGCGGCATACGCCCTGGCGAGCATCTCGGGCTGCACCTTTACAACGGCATCGAGTATCTGCAGAACGTGCTCGGGTGCCTCAAGGCGCGGATCGTGCCGGTCAACGTCAATTACCGGTATGTGGAGGAGGAGTTGGTCTACCTCTACCGGGACGCGGATCTGGCGGCGCTGGTCTTCGACGCGGAGTTCACCGAGCGGGTGGCGGCGGCGCTGCCGCACGCTGCGACCTTGCGGCATCTCATCCGGGTGGGGGCTCCGGCACCGGACGCGCCCGCGCTGTCGGCGGTGGCCTTCGCCGACGCCGAGGCCTCCGGATCACCTGAGCGTGGGTTCCCGCCCCGCTCGGCCGACGACCAGTTCATCATCTATACCGGCGGCACGACCGGCATGCCCAAGGGCGTGATGTGGCGTCAGGAGGACTTGTTCTTTTCGGGGTTGGGCGGCGGCGCCCCGACCGGTGAGCCGGTGAAGAAGCCGGAGGAGCTCGCTGAGCGGGTCGCGGCGGGTGGTGACGGGATCACGTTCTTCCCCACGGCTCCGCTGATGCACGGCACTTCGACCCTCACGGCGCTCATCGGCTTCAACTTCGGCCAACGCGTCGTGATCCACCGCAAGTTCGCGCCCGAAGAGGTACTGCGGACGATCGAGAAGGAGAAGGTCACCAGCGTTTCCCTGGTCGGCGACGCGATGCTCCGGCCGCTCATCGACGCGCTCAACGGACCCATGAAGGGCACCGACTGCTCCTCCCTGTTCAGCGTCTCGTCCTCCGGCGCGATCATGTCGGAGACGGTGCGCGAGCAGTTCCAGGCGCTTGTGCCGAACGTGATGCTGCTGAACAACTTCGGCTCGTCGGAGTCCGGTTTCAACGGCACGGCGACGGAGGACTCGGGCCCGGACCGCGGCTTCCGGATACGCGTCAACTCACGTACGCAGGTGGTGGATCCGGCCACGTACGAGCCGGTCGCCGTCGGTGAGCCCGGTCGCATCGCGCAGCGCGGACACGTGCCCCTCGGCTACTACAACGACCCGAAGAAAACCGCCGAGACCTTCTTCCAGAAGGACGGCGAGCGATGGGTCCTGCTCGGCGACATGGCAACCGTCGACGAGGACGGCATCGTCACGGTCCTCGGCCGCGGCTCGCAGTGCATCAACACCGGCGGCGAGAAGGTGTATCCGGAGGAGGTCGAGCAGGCGCTCAAGTCCCATCCGGACGTGTACGACGCACTGGTCGCCGGGGTGCCCGACGCCAAGTGGGGCAACCATGTGGCTGCCGTGGTGCAACTGCGCGAGGGAGCGGGGCGCCTGTCCCTGGACGACATCCAGAGGCACTGCCGCACCCACCTCGCGGGCTACAAGATCCCGCGCCAGCTGGTGATCACGGACACCATCCAGCGTTCGCCGAGCGGCAAGGCGGACTACCGGTGGGCCCGTTCGGTGGCGGCGGCGGACCACTGAGCCCGCGCCACCCCCGCGGCGAGCGCGCCCACTCCCACCACCGGCCCGGTCATCATCGGCGGGACGCGGGCCGTACCGGGCTGAGCGACACGTTCGGGTCCCCGTCCGAGCGGCACGTTCGGGGTCCCCTTCTGAGCGCCCGGCCCGGCGAGGTGCGTCGCCGAGGGCTCAGGGCGTGGGCTTCGAGCCGTACGCCGTCAGGAAGCGGTCGCGGAAGGCGTCCATGCGCCAGACCGGGGCCGTCGAGTCGGGCTTGAGGCCGTCCGTCCAGTTCCAGTCGTCGATCTTGTCCAGTACGGACTTGTCCTGGGCGACGATCGAGATCGGCACGTCCCGGCTGGCGTTGTTGCCGCTGACCTTGGCCATGGGCTGGTGGTCGCCGAGGAAGACGAGCACGGTGTCCTTGCTGCCGTACTTCACCACGTAGTCGATGAGGCTGGTCACCGAGTACTGGATGGACTTCCCGTACTCCTCCTTCGCCTTGTCGGAGTCGTAGAAGACGTCCGAGGCCTCCTTGCCCGCCTTCTCGATGTCCTTGTAGACCGAGCCGTTGCCGACCTGGTCCCAGGGGACCGTCTCGGGGAGGGGCGCCCAGGGCTGGTGGCTGGAGGTCAGGATGATCTGCGACATCAGCGGCTTGTCCTGCTTCTTGCCGTGCTCCAGTCGCTCGAAGGCCGACAGAGCGTACTGGTCGGGCATGGTGGACCAGCTGAACTTGGGGCCCTGGTAGCCGAGCTCCCGGGAGTCGTAGACCTCTTCGAGGCCGTAGAACTTGCCCTCCGGCCAGTTCTTCTGCACGCCCGGCATGATGCCCACGGTCCGCCAGGCGCCGGTGCGCTTGAAGGCGCCGGTGAGGGTCAGGTGCTCGCCCGCGGTGACGGTGCGGTACCGGTTCTGGTTGTTGATCCACAGGCCCGACAGGAAGGTGGAGTGGCCGAGCCAACTGCTGCCGCCGTACGTCGCCGAGGTGAGCCAGCCGCTCTTCGCGGCGAACCCCGCCTTGCCCAGCTCCGCGTTCTTGGCCGCGAGGGTCGCGTCGACGCCCGGCGCGATGTCCTCGTCCTCGACCGCGCTGCGGCCGTAACTCTCGATGAAGGTGAAGATGACGTCCTTGCCGCGCAGACCGGTGAGGAGCTGATCGCCCGGGGTCTTGCCGAAGGTGTCCTTCTTGGCCTCCTTGGCGAACGCCGCCTCGTCCTTGAGGGTCGCCTGCACCCGGTGCAGACGGTCCTCGACGAGGGCGAACGTGCTCCTGGCCGCGATCGGCGACCCGGTGCCGAGCTGCAGGCCCAGCGCCGCGCAGGTCACCCAGACGGTCCCGGCCACCAGCGTGGCGCGGCTCGCCACGTCCCGGTTCCGGGCCATGACGTTGCTTACCCGGAGCACCGCCAGGATCATCAGGGCGAGCACGAGGAGAACGAGGACGACGACCCCGATCACTGCGCCGATCGCGCCGCCGTTGCCCATCGAGTCCTTCATGTACGCCTGGGCGTCGTCGAAGAGGACCCAGTCGAGGACCACGTTGAATCCCCGGCCGAGGAACATGTTGAACCCGATGTCGAGGAGACTCAGGATCGTCAGCAGGCCGAGCCCCAGGCCGGCGAGGCCCGCCATCACCAGCCGCGGTCTGCGCGGCAGGACGAACAGGACAGCGGCGCCGAGAACCGCCTCCACCGGGATGCGTACGAACAGGCCGGGCCGGAACTTGTCCAGCGAGGTCGGCATGAGCAGCGCGAAGCACACGAGCGCGAGGGACAGGGCCGTGACCGCCCACCCCACGTTCCGCACCGCGACCGGGTGCCGGTCCCGCCAATTGCGAGCGGCGGCGGGAGTGTCGGGCTCGTCGGGGGCCGGGGCCTCGGACGGGCCGTCACTCGCGGAGGCATCCTCCTCGGATACGCCCTCTTCGGAACCGGTGCGCTCCTCGGCCGCGGGGTCACCCCCGGAGGGGGTGCTGCTCTCGCCTGCGGGAGCCTCATGGGACGCGGTGCCGTCCACGGCCGCGGGAGCCTTCGGCGACCCTGCGCTCGCCTCGACAGCAGGGCTTTCGTCAGACGTGGCCGTCGGAGGTACCTCCGACGGCACGTCCTCCTCCGGGGTCGTCCGGTCCATGTCCGGCAGTTGACGAGAGCTCGTGGTGCGCGACAACCCGAAGGTCCTTCCTTGCGAAACCCGGTGGCGACACAGCGGACCGGGCTCGGGACAGTCCGAGCCGCCGTTGTCTTCCCTCTGTACGGCTCACCGGCGGTTTTCGTTCAATCGCCGGGATTTCCCTCATCGGAGCTTCCGTCATCGGAGCTCCCCTCCTCGGGGCCGCCTGCCCGGGAAGCCTCCCCGAACCGGTCCCTCAGTTCCCGCTTGAGGATCTTCCCGCTCGCGTTGCGCGGCAACTCGTCCACGAACAGCACCCGCTTCGGCGCCTTGAAGTGGGCCAGCTTCTCGCGCGCGTGGGCGACGAGCTCGTCCTCGCTGACCTCACCGCGGGGTACGACCACCGCGGTCACAGCCTCGATCCACCGCTCGTCGGGCAGCCCGATCACCGCGACCTCCGCCACCTCGGCATGCGTGTAGAGGGCGTCCTCGACCTGCCGCGAAGCGACCAGGACGCCGCCGGAGTTGATGACGTCCTTCACCCGGTCGACGACGGTGAAGTACCCCTCGGCGTCCCGCACGACCAGATCACCGGAGTGGAACCAGCCGTCCCGGAAGGCATCCGCCGTCTCCTCCGGCTTGTCCCAGTAGCCCTCGCACAGCTGCGGCGAACGGTAGACGACCTCACCGGGAGTGCCGTCGGGCACGTCCTTGCCGTCCTCGTCGACGACCCGGGCATCGACGAACAGCACCGGACGGCCGCACGAGTCCAGCCGCTTCTTCCTGTGCTCGCGTGGCGCGAGGACCATGGAGAGGGGGCCGATCTCGCTCTGGCCGAAACAGTTGTAGAAGGCCAGCTTCGGGAGCCGTTCGCGCAGCCGCTCCAGCACGGGCACCGGCATGATCGACGCCCCGTAGTACGCCTTGCGCAGCCCGCTCAGGTCGCGGGTCGCGAAGTCGGGACGGTTCGACAGACCGATCCACACGGTGGGCGGTGCGAAGAAGCTGTCCGCGCGACCGGCCTCGACCAGGTCGAAGATCTGCTCGGCGTCGGGCGCGTCGAGGATGGTGTTCCGGGCGCCGACCGCGAGATACGGCAGCAGGAACACGTGCATCTGCGCCGAGTGGTAGAGCGGCAGCGAGTGCACGGGCAGGTCACCCGCGCTCAGGTCCAGGGCGGTGATCGCGCTCAGGTACTCGTGCACCAGCGCGCGGTGCGTCATCATCGCGCCCTTGGGCAGGGCCGTCGTGCCCGAGGTGTACAGCAGCTGCACCAGGTCCTCGGTGCGCGGCTCGGGTCCGTCGTACGGAGGCGTCGAGGCCAGCCGTGCGAGCAGCGAGTCGTCGGCGTCTCGCAGCGGCACCACGCGTACGTCGTCGGGCAGTCGCCCGGCGAGGTCCGGGTCGGCCAGGACGAGCGTGCTGCCGGACTGGCCGACGATGTACGCGAGGTCGTCGCCTGTCAGGTTCTGGTTGACCGGCACGTGCACGAGTCCGGCCCGGGCGCATGCCAGGAAGCCGATGAGGTACGCGTCAGAGTTGTGGCCGTAGGCGCCGACGCGGTCGCCGGGGGCCAGGCCCGAGGAGTGCAGCACCTGCGCCGCGCGGGAGACCGCGTCGTCGAGTTCGGCGTACGTCCATGAGCGCTCGCGGTAGGTGACCGCTACCCGAGCCGGGGTGCGCCGGGCGCTGCGCCGCAGCACCCCGTCAACCGTGCTGCCGTGTCCAGGCGTCA
The DNA here is from genome assembly GCF_052245575.1 of Streptomyces sp. 2A115. Lineage (NCBI taxonomy): Bacteria > Bacillati > Actinomycetota > Actinomycetes > Kitasatosporales > Streptomycetaceae > Streptomyces > Streptomyces sp. 2A115. The sequence continues at coordinate 127,530 of NZ_JBQQCG010000018.1, forward strand.
TGACACGTGATCCTCGTTGCGTCCGGCGAGCGGGGTCAAGTCTCGCGGAGGACGCCGAGTGTCGCCGAAGGAGGTCAGGACCGAAGCACCGTCATGGTGCATACCCGTTGGTACGCTCAACCGCCCCTTCCCTCAATGACGTTGGGACACGATGCGCACCCGCCGGGACGACAGCGCCTGGCACGGCAACAGGGAGCGGCGGCACGGCAGGTGACACTCCGAGGCCTGCGGCGTGCTCAAGGCGTGGGACCCCGGCACGGACACCGAACAGCCGGGGCGCTGCTCTTCGACCGGTTCTGGCGGAAGCCGCTCCTCGCCCGCGCCGAAGGTGGTGCGGGTACACGAGTGAGCTGGTCCTGTGGTCCCGTCCCACATGGGGCGGGACCACACGGGACAGAACCACACCGCGCGTCACCCCACTCAGGTGCGCCCCTCCCAATAGGGTTCCCGCAGCCGCCGCTTGTACAGCTTCCCGTTGGGATCGCGCGGCATCGTCTCGATGAAGTCGACGCTCTTGGGCCGCTTGTACCCGGCCAGTTGGCGCTCACAGTGTCCGAGGATCTCGGCGGCCAGTGCCTCGCCCGGTTCGAAGCCGGGGGCGGGTTCGACGACCGCCTTGACCGCCTCGCCCCAGTCGTCGTGGGGAATCCCGAAGGCGGCGGCGTCGGCCACGGCGGGGTGGGTGAGCAGCGCGGCCTCGATCTCGGCCGGGTAGATGTTGACGCCGCCCGAGATGATCATGTCGATCTTGCGGTCGCGGAGGAAGAGGTAGCCGTCCTCGTCGAGATAACCCAGGTCACCGACGGTGAAGAAGTCGCCGATGCGGTTCTTCTTCGTCTTCGTATCGTCCTTGTGGTACGAGAACCCGCCCGTGCTCATCTTCATGTAGACGGTGCCCAGTTCACCGGCCGGCAGCCGGTTTCCGTCGTCGTCGAAGACCGCGAGTTCGCTGATGGGCCAGGCCTTGCCGACCGTGCCCGGCTTCTTCAGCCAGTCCTGGGCGGTCGCGAAGGCACCACCGCCCTCGCTGGCCGCGTAGTACTCCTCCACACTGTGGCCCCACCACTCGATCATGGCCCGTTTCACATGGTCGGGGCAGGGGGCGGCGCCGTGGATGGCGTGCCGCATCGACGACACGTCGTACGCCGCCCTCGTGGGCTCCGGCAACGCCAACAGGCGGTGGAACTGGGTCGGGACCATATGTGTGTGCGTGCACTTGTGGGTGTCGATGAGGCGGAGCATCTCCTCGGGCGTCCACTTGTCCATCAGCACCAGCCGGTGCCCGATGTGCAGGGACGCGCCCGCGAACTGGAGCACCGCCGTGTGGTAGAGCGGCGAGCACACCAAATGCACATTGTCGTCGAACGGCTTGATCCCGAAAATGCCGAGGAAGCCGCCGAGATACGCCTCCTCCGGGAGCTTGCCGGACAGCGGGCGCCGTATGCCGCGCGGGCGGCCCGTCGTGCCCGAGGTGTAGTTCATGACCCAGCCGAGGGTGCGGTCCTCGGGCGCCGACTCGGCCTGTCCGTCGAGGAGTTCGGTGTACGGCCGGAAGCCCTCGACCGGGCCGACCGCGTACCGCCGGTCCGCCGGGAGCTTCGCCTCGTCGGCCGCGTGGCGTGCGGAGTCGGCGAACCGCTCATGGGCGATCAGCACTTTGGCGCCCGAGTCGGAGACGATCCAGGCGATCTCGGGGCCGACGAGGTGGTGGTTGACGGGCACGAGATAGAAGCCGGCCTGCGTGGCGGCGAGGTACGCGGTGAAGAACTCGATGCTGTTGGGCAGTACGACCGCGAAGGCGTCGCCGCGTTCGAGCCCGGCGGCGCGCAGCCCGTGCACCAGCCGGTTGGCCTCGGCGTGCAGCCGTCCGGCGGTCCACTCCTCTCCGTCCGGCGCGACGAGGACGGGGCGCTCGGGGTCGGCGGTGGCCTGAGCCCAGAAACCGATGGGGGGCTGGCTCACTCCTGGCTCCTTCCGGCGATCCGGTTGACGCGGTCGACGGCCTTCTCGAAACCGCGCGTGAGGTCGTCGAAGACCTCCTGGACACTGCGTTCGCTGTTCATCCGGCCGACGATCTGCCCCACGGGCGTCCCTAGCAGCGGCTCCACCTCGTACTTCTGGATCCGTGAGACCGCGTCGGCGACCAGCAGGCCCTGCAACGGCATGGGGAGCGGGCCGGGTCCGTTCGGGTCGTCCCAGGCGTCGGTCCATTCGGTACGCAGCTGCCGTGCGGGTTTCCCGGTCAGTGCGCGCGAGCGGACCGTGTCGCCGGACTCGGCGGCGAGCAGCTTCTGGGTCAGGGCGCGCGAGTGCATGTCGGCCTCCGTGGTGGTGAGCCATATGGAGCCGAGCCACACGCCCTGGGCGCCGAGGCTGAGCGCTGCGGCCACCTGTTGCCCGCTGCCGATGCCGCCCGCCGCCAGTACGGGCAACGGGTCGACGGCCTCGACGACTTCGGGCGTGAGCACCATCGAGGCGATGTCCCCGGTGTGGCCGCCCGCCTCGTAGCCCTGCGCGACGACGATGTCGATGCCCGCCTCGGCGTGCTTGCGGGCGTGCCGGGCGCTGCCCGCGAGCGCGGCGACGAGCACGCCCTGGTCGTGGGCGCGCTCGATGACATCGGCGGGCGGTGACCCGAGCGCGTTGGCCAGCAGTTTGATCGGGTAGTCGAAGGCGACGTCGAGCTGGTTGCGGGCGACCTGCTCCATCCAGCCGGTGATGCGCCAGCCGGAGGCCTCCCCCTCGGCGAGTTCCGGCACGCCGTATTTGGCCAGGGTGTCTTTGACGTACTGGCGGTGTCCCTCGGGGATCATCGCTTCCACGTCGGCCTCGGTCACGCCTTCGACCTTCTTGGCGGGCATGACGACGTCCAGTCCGTACGGCCTGCCGTCCACGTTCGCCTCGACCCAGTCGAGGTCGCGTTTGAGGTCGTCCGGCGCGGTGTAGCGGACCGCGCCGAGCACGCCGAATCCGCCCGCCCGGCTGATGGCAGCGGCGACAGCGGGGAACGGCGTGAAGCCGAAGAGGGCGTGCTCGACTCCCAGTTTCTTGCTCAGCTCCGTCTGCATGGGCGCAGGATGCCGCAGTCCTCCGGACGAGGGAAGGCCTTTTCTGATGCTCCGTCAGATTTCTCGGGTCAGGGTGGCACCGTTGACACTTCCCGCGTCTGACACAAAAGTTTCACCGGGCACAGCGAACTCGGAAAGATACTTTCAGGCGGCACGGCGGGAGGCTCTCAGATGACGGACAGAGCGGGCGGCGGGCCCACCCGCCGCCAACTGGGCCGGGGCTTGACGGCGTTCGGCGGCGCGCTGATCCTCGCGCCCCTCCAGGCGGCGTCGGCCGCGCCCCGCACCACCGAGAACCACGGCCGGCCGACCCTGCGACGCGGCTCCGCCGAGCGAGCCGGGCTGCTCCCCGCCCAGCTGCGCCAACTCGTCGTCGACGCCGAGACGTTCCTCGTGCCCTCCCCCAAGTACCCCTGGTACGCCGGCGCCGTGCTGCTCGCCGGACGCGGCGGCACGGTCGCCCTGCATCAGCCGATCGGCAAGGCGGTGCGCTACTCGGCGTACGACGAGAAGACCGACACCGGCCTGGAGTTCGCCGCCGACCAGCAGATTCCGATGGCCGAGGACACGGTCTTCGACCTCGCCTCCGTCTCGAAGCTGTTCACCTCGATCCTCGCTGTGCAGCAGATCGAGCGGGGCGCGCTGGAACTGGAGGGGAAGGTCGCCTCGTACCTGCCGGACTTCGGCGGCGCGGGCAAGCAGGACATCACGATCCGCCAGCTCCTCACCCACACCTCGGGTTTCCGCGCGTGGATCCCGCTCTACAACGCGCCGACGTACGAGGAGAAGCTCCAACTCATCTGGAACGAGGCGCCGCTCAACCCGCCCGGCACCAAGTACCTCTACTCGGACCTCAACCTGATCTCACTCCAGCTCGTCCTGGAGAAGATCACCGGCCAGGCTTTGGATGCCCTGCTCCGAAACGAGATCACCGCGCCGCTCGGGATGCACCGCACCCGCTTCAACCCGCCGGCCTCCTGGAAACCGAAGATCGCCGCCACGGAGGACGCCCGCGAGCCCTGGTCCGGGATCGACCGCGGTCTGGTGTGGGGCGAGGTGCACGACGAGAACGCATACAGCCTTGGCGGGGTCGCGGGTCACGCCGGTGTCTTCTCCACCGCGTGGGATCTCGCCGTCCTCGGCCGTACGCTGCTCAACGGCGGCTCGTACGGCAGGGCCAGGATCCTGTCGCCCGAGTCGGTGGAACTGATGTTCACCGACTTCAACACCGCCTTCCCCGGCGACGAGCACGGCCTCGGCTTCGAGCTCTACCAGCACTGGTACATGGGCGCGATGGCCACACCGCGCACGGCGGGCCACACCGGCTTCACGGGCACGTCCCTGGTCCTCGACCCGACGACCGACTCCTTCCTGATCCTGCTGGGCAACTCCGTTCATCCTGTGCGCAGTTGGCGTTCCGGCTCCGCACCCCGGGTCGCCGCCGCCAACAATCTGGCCCGCGCGGTACCGGTCCGGCCGGCCCGGGGGCGTACGGCCTGGTTCTCCGGCATGGCGAACGCGACGGCGGCGACGCTGGCACTCCCCGCCCTCGACACAGCCCTCCCCACCTTCGCCGACCGCGCTCGACTGCGCTGCGCCCTGTGGTGGGACATCGAACCCGGGTCGGACTCCCTCCTCCTGGAGTCCACGGCCGACGGGGGAGCGAGCTGGCAGCCGCTCCCCTTCACGACCACGCGCCACGGTGAGGATCCGCGGGAGCACCCGGCCGGTTCGGTCACCGGCTGGTCGGGCCGGGTGTGGCACCGGCTCACGGCGGACCTCCCGCCGGCCCGGCAGCTCACGCTTCGCTGGCGGTATGCGACCGACCGGCTGTACGTGGGCCGTGGCGCGTACGTCGAGAGCCTGCGGGTGGAGGTCGGCGACGACGTGGTCTTCGACGCGTCACGGCCGGCCGACGCCGCGCGTATCGAGGCGACGGGCTGGACCCCTTCGGCCGACTGAGGGTGGCCGAAGGGGCAGATCGGCCGCGTCAGCTCAAATGCACCCACTCGGCCATGGACGGCACGCCCTCCTCGTCGACGAGGAAGAGCATGTACCAACCCGGCGGCGCGATATTGCGGTTGTCCGTCACTCGCGCGTCGAGTGTCCCACCGCCCTGCCGTGCGATCGCCAGCTCGACAAGTCGCTGACTGCTGTCGAAGGAGTGCGTCGTGACCCCGTTGCGCACCAGCGAGGCCCATCGGATGGAACCCGCCTGCGGAGTCACGACCGTCACCGTCTCTCCGTACTGCCACTCCTCGGGAACCGAGCCGATGGTCGGTCGCGGTCCTCGGAAGAGGTAAGGCGGGCTGAAGACCTCCAGCCGCAGCTCCTCGTTCTCGTCCGGCGGCTCCCAGAAGACCGAATCGCCGCCCTCCGGGTTGCCGCCCGCCGCGACAACCCGGCCGTCCGGCAGCAGCACGGCCGTCGAGTGGTAGAGGCGTGACACGGTGGCGGCCGCCATCAGGCTCCAGCTTCCCGAGACGGGGTCGTAGATCTCCGCCTCGTGCCGGGCCAGGGGCTCGTCCTCCTGCTTCAGCGAACCGCCGCTGACGAAGACCGTGCGGTCGGGCAGCAGCACGGCGTTCAGGTGCAGCCGCGGCAGGCCCAGTGGCGCTGCCGCCGTGTAGCGGGGCTCGCCGACGGTGAGGTCGACGACGCTGACCGCGTCCGTCGCGTCCGTCTTGTCGGGTATGCCGACCGGACCGCCGCCGATGACCATCACCCGCTGGTCCTGGGCCGGGGGAAGGATCACGCTGGCGGACTGGTTGCGCATGTCGGGCACGAACAGGTCCGGGACCGCGACGACCTGAACGGGGTTGTGCGCCAGGTCGAGGATGCCGGGCTCGACGTCGAGCGGGTCGTCCATCCGCCCGCCGGAGAAGAAGACCCGGCCGTCGGCCATCAGGAACAGGTGGGCGTACAGCGGCAGTCCGGGGAAGCCGTGCTCCAGGTTCGTCACCTGCCAGCTGTCCGTCGCGGGCGAGTAGGTCTCCAGCGTCTGGTTGTGACCCGCGCCGGACTCGTCGAGTCCGGTTGTGGCCAGCACGGTCCCGTCACCGAGCGTGATCAGCGTCGGGTACCAGCGCCCGTGCGCCATCGGCGCGGCGAACGACCACTTCCCGCTGGTCGGTTCGAAGACCGCGACGTCCTTGCGGCCCTTGAACGGGCCGTAGTCGAGCGTGCCGCCGGCGGACAGCATCCGGCCGTCGGGGAGGAAGGCGTCGCCGCCGCAGAACATGTCGAAGGGCCGGTCGTCGGCCGTACGCAGGGTCCCCGGGTGAGTGAAGGTGTTGCCCGGCGGGTCCCAGACGACGCTGGTGAAGACTCCCTTGTCCTCGTCGCCGAAGACCGGGCTGTCGAACCGCTTCTCGCTGCTGCCCGACCCGGCGAAGAACAGCACGTCGCCCTTTGGCAGCAGCGCGGTGTGCACCGCCAGGACGCCCGAGTGGAAGGGCAACAGCTCCCAGCTGCCCTCCCGTGCCGGGTCCGGGTCCAGCTCCAGCACCTCGTACAGGCCCTGGTTCTGCTGCGGTGGGGCGTCGGCCATCGAGGCGAACAGCCTCAACCGCCCGTCGAGTTCCGCGACGGCGATCCCGCCGCCCTGGTTCTGCCAGGAGAACCAGTTCGGCACGCCGCGCCACTCTCCCCACCCGCCGCCGGGCAGGCCGTCGGGACCGAGGTCCCGGGCGATCCGGTAGAAGGCCTGGTTCTGGTCCGGGGCGTCGTCGATCTGGAAGACGATCAGGTCGCGGCCGCCGTCCCGGTCGAGGTCGGCGACCGCGACGCCACAGGCCGCGTTCTCCCACGAGAACCAGCCGGGGACGTCCCGCCACGGCGTCCAGCCGCCGGTCACGGCACCGTCCGCGCCGAGTCCGCGGCCGATCCGGTATAACCCCCGGTTCTGCTGCGGCCCGTTGTCGATCATGAACACGAGCAGGTCGCGGACGCCCCCCGGGTCCGGCGGCGTCACGGCGACGGACACCCCCTGGTTCTCCCAGGAGAACCAGTCGGGAATGCCGATCCAGGGTGTCCAGCCGCCGGTCACGGCACCGTCGGCGGTCAGGCCACGGCCGATCCGGAACAGCCCGCGGTTCTGCTGAGCCGCGCCGTCCACCATGGCGACGACCAGGTCCTGGCGGCCGTCGGCGTTGAGATCGGCGAGGGCGACCCCGGCGCCCTGGTTCTCGTGGGAGAACCAGCCGGGGACATCGGCCCACGGCGTCCAGCCGCCGGTCACGGCACCGTCGGCGGACAGGCCACGGCCGATCCGGAACAGCCCGCGGTTCTGCCCCGGCGGGTTGTCGACCATGAACACGAGCAGGTCATGGCGGCCGTCGCCGTCGAGATCGGCGACCGCGACCCCGGCGCCCTGGTTCTCGTGGGAGAACCAGCCGGGCACGGGCCGGAACATATTCGGCATGGCGCATTCCTTTCGGTTCGGCAGTGGGCCGGAATCCGGCGGCCAGATTCCTGTTCCTGTTGTTGCTCTTCCTGTTGTTGCTCTTCCTGTTGTTGCTCCTCCTGTTGTCGCTCCTCCTGTGTTGCTCTCCCTGGATCGAGGCTGCGCCTGCCGCCGTCGAGCGCGCGCAATCCCCCCTCGGCTCGCCGCCCAGGTAACCGGGGACGGCGGGCGGGCGCATCGGGGAAATCCCTCGAACCCGGGGAATCGGTCCAGTTCGGGTCCAGGCCGTCCTGCCGGTCATGAATCGGCTGCGGCGCCTGGCGCTGGAAGAGCCGGAGATGGTCCGGCTCGGCTCGCCGGCCGGGTGGGGCGGAGACCGGGCCGTGGGGCATCAGCGTGCGGGTGAGTTCGGTGCGGGAGCGGACGCCCAGCTTGCGATAGATGCGGGTCAGGTGGACCTCGACGGTCCTGTGCGACAGGAACAGCGCGCCAGCCGTCTCGACGTTGTTCATCCCGTCGGCGATGGTCCGGGCGCGACCTGTGTTTCCTGCGGCGTGAGCCGGTCGAACGCGGGGGAAAGGTACTGGGCACCGGGCGCTCACCCGCGGCGGCCAACTCCACCGCGGCCCTGGCCGCCCAGGCCCGGGCTCCCAGCGACTGGGACGTCACGCAGGCCGCCGGCAGCGGCAGTCGGGCCACCGCCGGACGGCGGAATCGGCGTAGCACTCGCCGAGGCAGAGCCGGGTGCGGGCGGCCAGGCCAGACCGGTGGCCCGGGCCCGCCCCTCCAGCTGAAGCACAGACGGCAGTCCGCGACACTTGTCTCCAACCGGCCTGTATCAGACGGGCGTTCGCGAAACGGGCCGCCCGCACGGGACCCATCGCGGCCATCCACCATCTCGGCGAGCACTGCATCCGCAGCACACAAGGGCCCCGGCCGAGCCGCTCACGCCCGCCCTCAGGCGGGCTGGTACTCGTCGTGGCGGCGCCACCAGAAGCCGGACTCGTTGCGACCGAGCGGGGCGCGATCGAGCCACTTGTACATGCCCCAGAGGTCGTCCACTCCTCGCTCGTACGCGGAGTAGGTGTGGTGGACGACGCCGTCGTCCAGCACGAAGGCGCTCACGCCGGGCCCTTCTCGCCGGTACGTCGCCCAGTCCGTGCCCACGCTCGACGCGAACTGGCCGAGCACGGGATTGCCCTCGCCCTCCGGCGGCCGGAAGTCCACCGTGCGGAAGTTGTACTCGACGGCGCCCGAGTCCCACTCCTCCTTGGTGTGCGACGTATGGAAGTCGTACTTGAAGTCGCCGCCGAACGAAGACGCCCAGGGGAAGCTCCAGCCCATCCGCCGCTTGTACGCCTGCAGTTTCGGGAGCGGAGCCTGCGAGACCGCGCAGAGCGTGACGTCGTGGTTCGCGAGGTGGACGACGGTGCCGTCGAAGCCGTCCGCGATCGCCGAGCAGGACGGACACCCTGCCTTGTAGTCGGGTCCGAACATGAAGTGATAGATGATCAGTTGCGAACGTCCCGCGAAGAGATCGGCGAGGGACGCGGTGCCGTCGTCGGTCTCGAAGCGGTACTCCTTGTCGATGCGAACCCAGGGCAACTCCTGCCGCCGCCGCGCCAGTTCGTCACTGCGCCGCGTCAGCTCCTTCTCGGCCTCGAGCAGCTCCAGTCGGGCCGCAAGCCACTCTTCTCGCGTTCCGGTCTTGTGATCGGTCATCGGTTCCTCTCCTCCCTCTCCGCCGTCTCCGCCCTCTCCGCTGCTTCGGCGACGTGTTTGATGTTCGCCAGCCGTCGGTCCCAGTCGGCCGCGAGGCCGGCCATCCACCGGGCCGTCGCGTCCAGCGCCGCGGGCCGCACCGCGTAGCGCACCTCGCGTCCGACCCGGCCGCCGGAGACCAGCCCGGCGGCGTCCAGCACGGCGAGGTGCTTGACCACCGCCTGCCGCGAGACGGGCAGCCGTGCGGCGAGCGTCGTCGCGGTCGCCTGCCCGTGCGCGGCGAGCAGATCCAGCAGCCGGCGCCGCGTCGGGTCGGCCAGCGCGGCCAGGACGCTGTCGACCGCCTCCCCGTCACCGCGGCGTTCGTCCGTCACGCGGATGACTGTTCGGCGCGCTGCTTGAGCGCGTCCAGCTCCAGCGGCCAGCCCGCGGTGTGGTCCTTCAGGTTCTGGCTGCGCAGCTCCTGGGACCCGGCCAGCGCCGCGAACCCGCTCTCCACCACCCGCAGCCGCGTCCCCTCACCCTCCTGGGTCAACGTGAACTCCACCAGGGTGCTGTTGTCCTCACGCAGCTCCTCTCCGGGAAACGCACTGGTCCAGCGGTACGCCAGATACGTCGGCGGCTCGACCTTCTCCACCCGCACCGGGAAGTCGCCGTGCTCTGGATGCCTGGCCACCATCGACTCACCCTCCTTCGCCACCGTGCCGGGCAGGCTCGCCTTGTCGGCCACCCAGAACCCGGGCTGGGCCACCAGCGACCAGACCCGTTCCAGGGACGCCGCGATCAACGTTTCGCGTTCGATCCGGTCCTCGCTCATGAGTGTCTCCTCCACCGATTCCACCACTGCCCTTGAATGCAACCCCAGAGTTGCACATGGACGCCTGAGGAGCAACCCCACGGTTGCACTCCATTCGCCGCATGCCCGCATGCCCGCATGCCCGCATGCCCGCATACCCGCATGCCCGCATACCCGCATGCCCGCTGGGGCCGGTGGACCAGCAGGCCGCCATCGCCTTCGGCGTTAAAACTGCGGCGCGCAGGGAACTCGGAGTCCACAGTCGGTACCAGGACGCCGTTCCACGTGCGGCGTCCGTCCCGGGAGGCACGCCGTGCGAGACAGATGGCGGATCAGCCGTTCCCTCTGCGATTTCGACTCGTCCGTGGCGGCCGTCCGCGCCGTGAGCCGCTTCCTGCACGGACGTGACTTCCGCGCCCTCGGCGTGGGACCGGCCTCCGCGCCGCTGGCCGGGCTCGCCTCGGGCCTGCCCCCGGCGGCCCGGCGTCAGCTGTTCGTGACAGCGGGGCGGATGCAGGCCTCGCCCGTGTCCCGGGTGCGCAGACTGACCGGCGAGGACCTGTCCGCCTGGACGGCCGACCAGTACGGACCCGGCCCCTATCCCGCCGTGTTCATCGGATCCGTCAGCGGCGCGGCCGTGCACCTGGCCTCCGCCCTGGGCGCACCGGTCCTCCCGCAGACCTTCCTGGTTCCGGTACGGGCCCGTGTGGACCCCGACCGACCGCGAGCCGCACTGGCCGCGGGCCTCGAACTCGGCCGGCGCATGGTCGAGCGCAACCCCGAGCTGTCGCTGAGCCATATGCACGACCCGAGCCAGGACCGGGCGATGCTCGTGCGCTTCCTGTACTTCCGGTTCAAGCGGCTCCGGCTCGGCCCGACGCTGGAACGGTTCCTGGAGGAGCGGCTGCGGCCCGGCGCGACGATCTTCATCGTGGACTGCACCCTGGACTGGCCGGTCTCCGTGCTCGGCGAACGCCATCGGTTCCAGTTCGGCGCCCTGGGCGGCATGTCTCCCGAGGAGTACGTCCACGGCAGCGACCGTCTCGCCGAGCACCTCGCCGAGCAGGGCTCCTCGTTGCGCCGATGGGACGCGCCGGAGACCGACGGGCGGTACGCCGAGGCGGAGTGGGGATACGACGACAGCCTCACCGAGGACATCAGCGCCGTCGCGGCACGCCGCGGATACCGCGTACAACGGGTCAGCGTGCACGAGCCCGAGCACCTGAGCCCCATGGTTTCGGAGCTCTACCGATGGTGGCACCGGCGCCGCGGACTGGCCGCCGACCGGCTGCTCGTCGAGACGTACAACCAGTGGGAGCCCTACTGGACGCTGCGCCTGGGCGCCGTGCCGTTCTGGCTGCAGTTCACCGCGCGGTCCTCCCACGACCTGCTGGAGCGCTACCTGCGGGAGGCGGAGCCGTACGAGAAGATCGGCGTCAACCTCTTCTCCAACGGCCTGCGTTCGGTCGGTCAGGTCCCGGCCGAGGAGTGGCACGACCTCGCCGACAAATACGCGCAGACGACCGGTGGCACCATCGGCGTGGACGAACGGGCCTTCCCGGAGGACTTCGGTGCCACGATGCGCCACCGGCCCGCGCTCACCGCTCTGCCCGAACGGCACCCCCTGCCGCCGCCGCTGAGCCTCGCCGAGTTCGACGACTTCCTCTCCCGGCTCCCTGGACACGCGGCCCACTGGCTGCCCCGGATCGAGAAGTTGGACTCGGCGAACCCAGGGCCCGGCTGACCCCGTCGGGCGCGGCAGAGGAGGACGTACACGCCATGGACCGCACCCACCGAGACCCGGATCTCCGCCACTTCCCGGGCGAACGCACTCCCCCGTTCCCGAAGGACGTCGAAACCACCTACTGCGACACCGCTTTCGGGCGGATGCGCAGCCGCGCCGTCGGACGCATGCGGGCGCCGCTGCCCGAGGTGGTACTGGTCCAGGGCATGGGCGTGGCCGACTACCTGCTGCCCGGACTCGGGTCGTTCGGCACATGGACGCGGGCCCATCTCCTGGAGCTGCCGGGCTTCGCGGGCAGCTGCGATCCTCCGCACGAACTCGATGTGCCGGAGTTCGGCAGGTCCGTCGCGCACTGGCTGCTCGCCCGCGACCTTGGCCGGGTGATCCTCGTGGGGCACTCCAGCGGAACCCAGGTCGCCGCCCGGGCCGCCCTGGACCATCCGGGCATCGTGGGAGTGGTGCTGGCGAGCCCCACCGTCGATCCCATGGCGCGCAGCCTCCCGCGACTGCTCCTCCGGTGGCGGCTGGACTCCCGCCGGGAACCGCCTGGACTGTCCGAGTCCCACCGGCCGGAGTGGAAGAGGGCGGGCCTTCGCCGCATGGTTCACATCGCCCTCGTCCACCTGAGGGACAACCTGGAGGACTCCGTCGTCCAGCTGCGGGTGCCGCTTCTCGTGATCCGCGGACGGGAGGACCGGATCAGTACCGCCCGATGGGGCAGGCAGCTGGCCGACCTCGTACCTGACGGGCGATATGTCGAGGTACCCGGTGCGCACACCTTTCCCTGGCTGGTCCCCGACGCGTGGTCGGAGCCGGTGCAGCAGCTGGCGAGTGCCGCCGCCGAGTAAAAGTGACGGCGCTGAGTAAATGGATACGCGAGCGTCCCGGGAGACGTGCGCGCATGGGTCCGGGCTACGCCTGCGGGGCCCGCCCGGCACTAGGGCCTGGTTGAGTCCGGTGCGCTACCGCGCCCCGTAAGGGGCGCATATGCGGCTCCGCCGCGGGGCGCGACCAGCCCCCAACCGGCCCGGGCGCCCGCGGCGGAGCCGCACATCGACACAGCGTCACCGTTTCCAGCGGAGCGCTCAGCGGCCGCGTGGCGCGTGGGCGACGCGCTCCCGCGCTGGGCGGCGCGCGCCATGCTGTCGTGTCCGTATCGTCCGGGTGACCTCGTCGGGGTCCGGCACGGAGACGGCCAGGCGGGTGAAGGGCGCGGAGTGCCGAAGGTCCACGCAGACCACCGGGTCCGCGGCGCGTACCGCGACGAAGTCACGGCCGTCGCGGTGCTGCCACTTGCCCAGGCAGAACCGGCCGGGGCTGTACCGGCCGAGCCGCCGGCCGCCGCGCAGAGCGCGCCACCAGTCCGGTTCGACCCACACGTCCTTCACTTCGGTCAGCGGTATCCGCACATCCCGGCACCTGGCCGCGGCCTTCTCCCGCCAGGACAGCCGGACGACGACGTCTTCCCCGTCCACCACGAGCCGTGCCATCGAAGCATCACTCCCTCCGACAACCCCGCCGCCGGAGCTTCAGCCCCGGGTCCCACCGGGCAACAACGTCGAGTACCCCGGAACCCAGGTGCCGTCACGCCCGTCCCTTGGCGCCGAGATCCTCGAGCAGTGCCATGGCCGCGTTGTGTCCGGGCACCCCGCTCACTCCGCCGCCGCGCACCGCGCCCGCGCCGCACAGCAGGACGTTCGCGTGCCGGGTCTCCACGCCCCAGCGGCCGGTGCCCGCCTGTGCGTAGGGGAAGGCGAGGTCGCGGTGGAAGATATTGCCGCCGGGCAGCCGCAGGTCCCGCTCCAGGTCCAAGGGGCTCTTCGCCTCGATGCAGGGGCGGCCGTGCGCGTCGTTCGCCAGGCAGTCGGCGAGCGGTTCGGCCAGGTGGGCGTCCAGTTGCGCCAGGGTCGACTTGAGCAGTTCCTCGCGTACGCCGTCGTTGTCCCGCTCGAAGAGCCGGGCGGGCGTGTGGAGGCCGAAGAGGGTGAGGGTCTGGTAGCCCTGATGGACGAGGTCCGGGCCGAGGATCGTCGGGTCGGTGAGCGAGTGGCAGTAGATCTCGGAGGGCGGTGCCTGGGGCAGCACCCCGGACGCGGCCTGCGCATGCGCCGCCGCCAGCTGCTCGTACCCTTCGGCGATGTGAAAGGTCCCGGAGAAGGCCTCGCGCGGGTCGACGGACGTGTCGCGCAACCGGGGCAGCCGCTTCAGCAGCATGTTCACCTTCAGCTGGGCGCCCTCGGCGGGGGCGGGCGGCTCGTCGCCGGTGAGCCGCGCGAGCTCCTGCGGGGAGGCGTTGACGAGGACGTGCCGGGTGGAGACGGTTCCTTCTCCGTCCTCGGTCCGGTACGTGACCTCGGCGGAGCGTCCGTCGGTCCGCACGCCGAGCGCCTCGTGCCCGGTCGCGAGGACCGCGCCCGCGCCGCGCGCCGCCCCGGCCAGTGCGTCGGTCAGCGCCCCCATACCGCCCACCGGCACGTCCCAGGCACCCGTGCCGCCGCCGATGACGTGGTAGAGGAAGCACCGGTTCTGCCGCAGGGTCGGGTCGTGAGCGTCGGCGAAAGTGCCGATGAGGGCGTCGGTGAGCACGACCCCGCGTACGAGATCGTCGGTGAAGGTGTCCTCGACGGCGACCCCGAGCGGCTCCTCGAAGAGGATCCGCCAGGCCTCCTCGTCGTCGACGCGGCGGCGCAGTTCGTCGCGTGTGGGCAGCGGTTCGGTGAGGGTGGGGAACACCTGCTTGGCGACCCGGCCGGTCATCCCGTAGAAGCGCTGCCAGGCCTGGTACTCGCGGTCCGAGCCGGTCAGCCGCGCGAAGGCCTCGCGGGTGCGGCGCTCACCGCCGCCGACGAGCAGTCCGGTCGGCCGCCCGTCGCGCTCGGCGGGGGTGTACGAGGACACGTTGCGCCCGCGGACCCGGAAGTCGAGGCCCAGGTCCCGCACGATCTTCCGGGGCAGCAGGCTGACCAGGTACGAGTAGCGCGACAGGCGGGCGTCGACGCCGGCGAACGGCCGGGTGGACACGGCGGCGCCGCCGGTGGTTCCCAGGCGCTCCAGGACCAGGACGGACTTCCCGGCGCGGGCCAGGTATGCGGCGGCGACCAGACCGTTGTGGCCTCCGCCGACGATGACGACGTCGTATCCCCGGTTTCCCTCGTGTGCAGGCATGCTTCTTGGTAGCACGCGATGATCTAGGTCGGCCAGAGGTGCGCGGCAGGCGGCGGGCGGCCGACCGGGTGCGGGTGCTGTCGCCTGCCCCGGGACTTCAGTGGCCCCCGGACGCCCGCTGTTGTCGCAGCGCCGCCACCCTCCGGTACAGCTCGACCGCCTCCGCGCCACGCCCGAGTTGTTCCAGGCAGTGGGCCTCGTCGTTGCGGCTGGCGAGGGCGTCGGGGTGGTCGGCGCCCAGGACGCGTTCGCGGGCGGCGGCCACCTGGCGGTACTCGGTGAGGGCGTCCGCCCAGCGGCCGAGCCAGCCGAGGCCGACGGCGACCTCCCGGCGGCTGACCAGGGTGTCCGGGTGGTCGGGGCCGAGCACCCGCTCGCGGATCGCGCACACGTCACGGGACTCGGCGAGGGCCTCCTCCCATCGGCCGAGCCGGCCGAGGTTGACGCCCAGGCCGTGCCGGGCGCGCAGGGTCTCGGGATGGGCGGGACCATGGACGCGGGTGCGGTCGTCGATCAGGGCGCGATACAGCTCCAGGGCCTGGGCGCTGCGGCCGAGCCGGCCGAGGCTGATGCCGACCTCGTAACGGGCGGCGAGCGTGTCGGGGTGGTCGGGCCCGAGCGCCTGCGCCCGCGCCTCGGCGACCTCCTGGTACGTCTGCAGCGCCTCCGGCCAGCGTCCCAACTGGCCGAGCGCGTATGCCACTTCGTACCGCGTGACGAGGGTGTCGGGGTGGTTCGCGCCGAGCACCCGGGCGCGGGCCGTGGCCACCTCGCTCGCCATCCGGTACGAGTCCTCCAGGCGGCCGAGTCTGCTGAGGTTGAAGGCGAGGTTGTGGCGGCAGCGCAGTGTGTCGGGGTGGTCGGGCCCCATGGCGCGCTCCCGGGCGGCGAGCACCGACGTGTACACCTGGTGTGCCTCGAAGTGACGGCCCAACTGTCCCAGTACGTAGGCCATTTCCTGGCGTGCGGCCAGCGTGTCCGGGTGCTCGGGGCCGAACACGTGCTCCCGGGCTTGCGCCACGTGCGCGTACTCGCGCAATGCGTCGGCGGGGCGTCCGGTGCGGCTGAGCGTGAAGCCGACCTCATAGCGGCTGGCGAGCGTGTCGGGGTGGTCGGGGCCGAGCGCGTGCGCGCGTTCGGCGGCGACCGCGCGGTGCACCTCGCCCGCCTCCGCCCAGCGGCCGAGCCGACCCAGACTCAGCCCCGCGTTGTGCCGGCCCGCGAGGGTGGTGATCAGTTCCGGCGAGGGGGTGGGCGGTTCGGCGGGCAGCGGCTCCTGGGCGCCGCGGGTGTCGGTTCGGGCGATCCAGTCGCCGGTGAGGCCCGCGGCGGCGTCCGGCGGCGTGGTGCGCAGGCCGGCGCCGGTCGCCTTGTGGCCGGTGGTCATGCCGCGGGTCCAGGAGGGCAGGCGTGCTTCGCGGGGGGTCGGCCGGTCCGTCGTCGCGCGCTGCACCGACGGGGACACCACGGTCGGCACGTACGCCGGCGTGGTGCGGCCCGCGCCGATGCGGCGGCCCAACTCGCGGGCATCGTCCGGGCGTTGCTCCGGCTCCTTGGCCAGCAGGTCCAGGATGATCTGCTCCATGAACTCGGGGAGTTCGGCGCGATGGCTGCGCGGCGGCTCAGGAGTCGTGTCCCGGTGCCCGACGAGGACCGCCCACGCGTCGTCGAGGTCGAACGGCGGAGCACCGGTGGCGATCTCATAGAGCACGCAGCCGAAGGAGTAGAGGTCGCTGCGCTGGTCGACGTGGGTGCCGCTGATCTGCTCCGGCGACATGTAGTGCGGGGTGCCCATCGCGATGCCGGTCCCGGTCAGGCGGGACGTGAACCCGATGTCGTGGCCGAGACGGGCGATGCCGAAGTCACAGATCTTCACCGTGCCGTCGCCGAGCCGCATGATGTTCGCGGGCTTCAAGTCGCGGTGCACGATGCCCTGTTGATGGGTGTACGCGAGGGCCGCGGCCACCTGTTCGGCGATGTCCACGATGTCGGCGACCGGCAGCGGATGGTGCTTGTTGTCGTCCATGAGCTGGCTCAGGTTGCGCCCGTCGAGCAACTCCATCACCAGATAGAGCACGCCGTCGGACTCGCCGAAGTCGTGGACGACAGTCACCCCACGGTGCTGGAGGGCGGCGGCCACCCGGGCCTCGCGGCGAAACCGTTCCCGCAGGACACGGCTGAACGACTGGTCGTGATGGTGGCCCATCGGTTTGAGGCACTTGACGGCCACCTGTCTGCCCAGCGACTCGTCGCGGGCACGCCACACCTCCCCCATCCCCCCTCGACCGATCAGGTCGAGCAACCGGTACCGGCCCTGGATCAGCCTGGTCTCCCCCATCTCCCGCGATCGCCCCCGTCATTCGGCCCCACCCTCCCCTGGCTCGTCCAGTATGGCGAGCTATCGTCCGAGTTTGTACGGTGCCGGGCGCGAGCCGGGGCCGAGCCGTGACATGGCGCGGAGAATGTGTTTGGGCGGCAGTTGCCAGCGAAGACGTTCGGGAACGCTGCGCAACACGGTGCCGGTGAGACGTAGTTGGCGGGTCACTGTCTCGGGCGGCCCTACGGATCTTCCGTACAGCTCATGCGCGTACGGCGGCAGTGAGGCATATGCCAGCTGCGCCACGCGCCGCCACAGCAGTGCGCGTGCCGGGACGAGCAGCGGGTGGGTCGGCGGCCCGCGCAGGAAGTCGTCGACGTCCCGCGCCTCCGGTCCCGCGGCCAGCTCGGGGCGCACCTTCTCGAAGTACGCGGCGAGTTGAGCCTGGTCAGCGGGTACGCCGTCGGGGTCCAGCCCCACCAGCCGGGCGCTGACGCGGTGTTCGCCGATGTAGCGGTCGGCCTGCTCGTCCGTGAGACTGAAACCCGAGCGGCGCCCGACGTGGAGGTACGAGTCGATCTCCGCGCAGTGCACCCACAGCAGCAGTTCGGGCTCGTCGATCCGGTAGGTCTCCCCCGTGTCGGGGTCGGTCGCCGTGAGCATCGTGTGAATCTTCCGTACCCGCGCACCAGCACTCTCTGCCGCCTCCTTCGTCCCGTACGTGATCGTGCCGACGAAGTTGGCGGTGCGCAGCAAGCGGCCCCAGGCGTCCTTCCGGAAGTCCGAGTTCTGCATGACGCCTCGCACCGCGCGAGGGTGCAGGGCCTGGAGGTAGAGCGCGCGGATGCCGGCGACCCACATCATCGGGTCTCCGTGCATCTGCCAGGTGACCGAGTCGGGGCCGAAGAGTCCCGGGTCGGCTATGTGATCCGCGTCCACGCTGCCAGTGTGGCCAGGATTCCTGGTTGACACCAGAAGCTCCGCAAAGACAGCCTCCATGAGGTACGGAGGGCATCAAAAGTCTGCAAGCCAGAGAGCGGAACACTGGATCGCCTACGTAAAAAGTGGAAGAACTTCTGCAACAACGCGCATAGATATGATCGTGACTGACGAGTACTGTCTACCGCGTGCTGGCTGAGCAACGACACCAACTCATTCTGCGAGCTCTGCGCTCGGGTGGCCCCGCATCCGTAACGGACCTCTGCGGGCAGCTGGGCGTGAGCGCCGCGACCGTCCGGCGAGACCTTGTCCGGCTGGAGGAGGAGGGGCTGCTCACCCGGGTTCACGGGGGCGCGGTCCTCGGACAGGGCGACCAGCAGGGCGACCAGCCGTTCGCGGAGGTCGTCGAGGTGGGGGTGGCCGAGAAGGACGCGATAGCGGTGCGGGCCGCCGCCATGATCGAGGACGGTCAGTCGGTCCTTCTCGACATCGGAACGACCGCCTATCGGCTGGCCCGGCAGCTCCATGGTCGTCAACTCACCGTGATCACCAGCAATCTCGTGGTGTACGAGGAGCTCGCCGAGGAGGAGAGCGTCGAGCTGGTGCTGCTCGGCGGAATGGTCAGACGCGAGTACCGCTCGCTGGTCGGCTTCCTCACCGAGGACAATCTGCGGCAACTGCACGCCGACTGGCTGTTCCTGGGGACCAGCGGCGTCCGCCCCGGCGGCCAGGTCATGGACACCACCGTCATCGAGGTGCCCGTCAAGCGCGCCATGATCGCGACCGGCGACCGGGTGGTGCTCCTCGCCGACGAGCGGAAGTTCCCGGGCACGGGCATGGCGAAGGTCTGCGGGCCCGAGGAACTCGATGTGGTCGTGACCAATACCGCGGCGGACGCGGCGACATGCGCGGCTTTGGAGGAGGCGGGCGTAACGGTCGTACGGACGTGACCACCGCAAACACCGCAGCGGTGGTGCGGATATAGGCATCGCGTCCGAGTCGGCCCGCGGAACCCAGGTGAACCGCGGAACCGGGCTGGACCGCGGAACCGGCCGCTTCTGACGGGCACTCAGCACACCGGTCTCGTATCTCGATATACAGGTCTCATGCCTCGATCACCTCGACTCCGGCCGCCTGCAGCGCGGTACGAGTCGTCCGGTCCATGGGCGCGTTGGTCACCACCATGTCGAGGCTGTCGGGTCCGCACACCCGGGCCATACCGGTGCCGGGGAACTTTCCCGTGTCCGCCATCAGTACCACCTGATCGCTGGCGGCGATCATGGCGCGTTTGACGGGCACCTGCACCGAAGTGGTGTCCAGGACCTGGCCGTCCGGGCGAATGCCACTGGTGCCCAGGAACAGCCGGTCGGCGTGGATCTGCCGGAGATTGTCCTCGGTGAGGAAGCCGGCCAGAGAGCGGTAGTTGCTCCGGACCACTCCGCCGAGCATCACCAGTCGGATGCACGGATCGTCGGCCAGTTCCTCGTACACGGCGAGACTGCTGGTGATCACGGTGAGGGAGCGGCCCCGCAGTCGGCGTGCCAACCGGTGTGCCGTGGTGCCGATGTCGAGCAGGAGGATCTCACCGTCGCTGACGAGGTCGGCGCACTTGTCGGCGAGGGCGTCCTTCGCCGCCACTCGCACGGTTGCCACTTCCGTAAAGGGTTCGTCGCCGCCCTCCGTCGGCATCGCGCCACCGTGGACCCGTCTCAGGAGGCCCTCATCCTCCAATTGCACGAGGTCACGGCGGATCGTCGCCTGGCTCACGCCCAGCCTCTCGGTGAGGGCGACGACGGCGGTGGGACCGTCGGAGCGAAGTGCTCGCAAGATCAGTTCATGTCGGCGATCGGGAAGCATGCCGGTCACTCCACCCTCCAAGTTCAATCAAACTCGCGCAGGATCGCGATGAAGTCTTGCCAGACCTGCGCACTGGGTGCAAGCTTCTGCGTAATTCGAGCAGAGGTAATCACTGCACCGGTGCTTCCTGAGCAAAAGGCACCATGCTGCCATTCGGCGTCGGCGGCTCCGGGGGAGGGGAAGCGCTCATGCCTCAGGCCCTGCGACACCACAGCTCTGAGAGCCGGACCGCCGACCTCCTTCGGTCCGGTCCGCTGTTCTCATCGCCGCCCTCCTGGAGCAGCTCAAAGCGGCGGGCGCACGGGGCGCACGCCGGCCCACCGCCCCCGGAACCGGACGGATCTCCGTCCCGGACACAGCACGGCCGGTACCCGGGCGAAACGCCCGTGGCCACCGATCACGTCGAACAGTAGGAGAACGAAAGTGGATCTGTCCCGTAGACGGTTCGTCCAGACGGCCCTGCTCGTCGCGGCGGGCGCCGGAGTCACCGCGGCATGCGGCGGCTCGGACAGCAGCGGTACGAAGGACGGCAAGGACCTGACCCTCTGGTACTGGGGCGGTGGCCTCAGCGACAAGGTCGTGGCGGACGCCAAGAAGCAGTTCACCGACGTGACGCTGAAGTCCTCGGTCATCGGCGGCACGTTCAAGCAGAAGCTGCTCACCACGATGAACGGCCGCAGCTTCGTGCCGGACATCACCGGGATCAAGGGCGAGGACATCGCCTCCTTCCTGCCCAACTCGAGCCGGTTCCTCGACCTCAACACCCTGGGGGCCGACAAGATCGCCTCGGAGTACCTGGACTGGAAGCTGAAGCAGGGACAGACCCAGGACGGCAAGCAGATCGGCTTCCCGATCGACATCGGTCCGACCGCGATGTACTACCGCGAGGACATGTTCGCCAAGGCCGGACTGCCCACGGACCCCGCCAAGGTCGCCGCGGAGATATCCACTTGGGAGGACTACTTCGCGATCGGCGCCGAGATCCAGAAGGCGTACCCCAAGGCGTTTCTGCTCAACAACATGACGGCCGTCTTCGACATGTCCATCGGTCAGGGCAGCAAGCGCATGATCGACGAGAACAACAAGTTCATCGGCGACCAGGAACACGTCCGCAAGTGCTGGGACCTCGCCGTAAGCCTCTACGACACCGGCGCCGACGCAAAGATCAACGACGAGAGCCTGAGGGCCGCCGTGGCCAACGGGACGGTGGCCACCCAGCTGGGTGCCGCCTGGATGGCGCTGGACGTCAAGGACATGGCACCGGACACCAGCGGCAAATGGCGAGTCGCTCCCCTGCCGGGTGGCCCCTCCAACATGGGCGGATCGTTCCTGGCCCTGCCCAAGGAGTGCCGTAACCCGGAAGCCGCCTTTGAGATCATCAAGTGGCTGCTCAGCCCGGAGAACCAGGCCCGCGGCTTCACGGACGCGGCGCTGTTCCCCTCGGCCCCCGCCGCCTATGAGCTGCCCGCCCTGACCGGCGGCGACCCGTTCTTCGGCGACCAGAAGACGATCGAGGTCTTCGGCCCGGCCGCCGAGAAGGTTCCGGCCTTCTACGAGGCCCCGGCGAACGCGGCGGTGGCCGTGCCGTTCTACAACGAGCTGACCAGCATCGAGTCGAAGGGCAAGAAGCCCGACGACGCATGGAAGGACGCCGTCGAGCAGGCCAAGCAGATCGCCAAGCAGCAGGGCGTGAGCTGAAGTGGCAGCACCCCCCACGGCCGGGCCCGTCGCAGCACCCGAGGTTCCTCAGAAGCACCGCCGGACCGCCCGGAGTACCGGACGGCCCGAACGGCGCCGGGGGCTGCGGCGGCTTCTGTCCTTCTGGCCGCAGTACGTGGCGGTGTCGCCGTTCTTCCTGCTGTTCCTGACCTTCCTGTTCTTCCCGATGGTCTATTCGCTGTACCTGGCGTTCCAGCGCTGGGACGGCATCGGCGAGAAGACTTTCGTGGGGCTCGAGCAATTCCGCTTCCTGCTCGACGACCCCACGTTCTGGCTGGCGATGCGGAACACCCTGGTGATCTGGGTGTTCGCCACGTTCCCCATGTTGTTCATCGCGCTGGTGCTGGCCACCATGCTCAACTCCACGCGCCGTCTCACCAGCTTCTACCGCGTCGCCTACTTCATACCGAACGTCACCTCTGTGGTCGCGGTCTCCATCTTCTTCTTCTCGGCGTTCAGCGACCGGTACGGCGTCGTCAACGCGGTATTGCAGGCGGTGAACATTCCGTCGGTCCCCTGGCTGAACAACGAGTGGACCATCAAGGCGGTCATCGCGATGCTGATGACCTGGCAGTGGACCGGCTACAACATGATCATTTACCTCGCCGGCCTGCAGGCGATTCCCTCAGATGTCTACGAGGCGGCCAAGCTCGACGGCGCGGGGCCCGTACGGACATTCTTCTCCATCACCATTCCGATGATGCGTCCGATCATTCTGTTCACGGTGATCATCTCGACGGTCAACGGCCTGCAGAGCTTCACCGAGCCCCAGGTCCTGTTCGGCAGCAACGCGGCCAACAATCCGAATTCCGGCGGGCCGGGACAGGCCGGACTGACCACGCTTCTGTACTTCTACCACCAGGCTTTCGACAACAACAACTTCGGTTACGCAGCCGCGATCGTGTGGGCGTTCTTCCTGGTCATCCTGCTGTTCGTGGTCATCAACTGGCGAGTCGTACAAGGAAGGAGGAAGGTATGAAGGCACCCCGTGTCCGCAGGCCCACGACCGCCAGAGGACTGCTCCTCCATGTGGCTCTCATGGCCGGTGTCCTGATCTCGATGTTCCCGTTCTACTGGACCATCGTGATGGCGACCAACACGACGCAGGACATCTCCAAATATCCGCCGAAGCTCACCTTCGGGTCTCATCTGTTCGAGAACATCGGGCGGTTGCTGGACACCATCGACTTCTTCGGGGCGATGTTCAACACGGTCATCGTGGCCGTGAGCACGACGGTGCTCGTCCTGCTCCTCGACTCCCTGGCGGCGTTCGCCTTCGCCAAATACGAATTCCCCGGCAGACGTGCGCTGTTCGCCATGCTGATGGGCATCTTCATGCTGCCGCTCCAGCTCGCGATCATCCCCCAGTACCTCATCATGGCGGAACTGGGCTGGCTGGGCTCACTCAAGGCCGTCATTTTTCCGGCGACAGCGAACGCCTTCGGAATCTTCTGGATGCGTCAGTACATGATCGGCGCCATTCACGACGAACTCATCGACGCCGCCCGCATGGACGGCTGCGGCTTCTTCCGGCAGTACTGGCACATAGGGTTGCCGGCCGTCCGGCCCGCGCTCGCCTTCCTCGGCATCTACACCTTCGTCGCCGCGTGGAACGACTACGTCTGGCCGCTCGTCGCCCTGGTAAACCCGGACAAGGTGACCCTGCAGGTCGCCCTCTCCCAGCTCAATGTCTCGCAGGGCCGACAGGACTACGCCATGGTGATGGCCGGCGTACTGCTCGCCGTACTGCCGCTGGTGGTGGTGTTCTCCCTGTTCGCCCGCAGCTTCATCGCCGACGCCACCAAGGGGGCAGTGCGCGAGTGAACGACCCGGTCGGTCAGGGGCGCGGGCGGGAGCGGGCCCGCTGCTCCGGCCGCGGGCGGACTCAGCGGTCCGGCAGGAGACGTGCGTCCCGACGCGGGCGCCGAGACACGATCACAACGGCCGGCGGACCAGCGGCAGGAGCAGGCGGGTCGGGATCGCGTCGCCGACGTGATCCGTGCATGGCCCAGGTGGTCCGTACGTAGCGGAGATGCCGTTGACGCCGGTCGTGGCCACTGGCGGACTTCGCCTACCGCTCGGCCGTCCACCGCGTGGGATTGCCGCGGATGCGGGTGGAGTTCACCAACGTGCGGGCGTCGACGACTGGTTGGCGCCGCGCGGATTGACCGACGTCCTTGTGTTCGGCAAGCTCCCCGAGCAGGACGTGGGCGCGCGAGTCCGTCGAAATGGGGCCGTGGCATGAAGGCGATCGTCGTGGGCGCGGGTATCGGTGGACTGGCCGCCACGCTGAGCCTGCGCCGCGCCGGCCATGAGGTCACGCTTGTCGAGCAGACGTCGCGGTTCACCGATGTCGGCGCGGGCATCCAGCTCGCGCCCAACGCCACGCGCGTACTGCGCCGACTGGACCTGCTCGACGCGGTCGCCGCACAGGCCGCCCGCCCGTCCCACGTGAGCTTCCGAACCTGGTCCAACGGCGCCGAGATCTGCCGCTACACGCTCGGACGCGAGGCCGAGGACGAGTTCGGGGCGCCCTACCTGCTACTCCACCGGGCCGACCTGCACGATGCCCTGGCCACCGCGGTGCCGTCCCGGTCGGTGCGCCTGAACACGACTGTCGTGGGAATCGACCAGGACGACGAGGCCGCCCACGTGACCACGGCAAGAGGCGAGCGGCTGAGTGCGGATCTGGTCGTGGCCGCCGACGGGATACGGTCCGCGGCCCGCCAGTGGCTCTTCGGCGCGGACGAGGCGGTCTTCTCGAAGACCGCTGCCTACCGGGCGCTGCTCCCAGCCGCCGAGGTGGCCGATCTGGACCTGCCGGAACTCGCCGCCTGGCTCGGACCGCACCGGCACTTCGTCCACTACTGGGTGCGTCGTGGGGAACTGCTCAACGTCGTGGCCGTGTTCACGGCGGAGGGGGCGGAGGCGGCGCAGGAGTCGTGGACCGCTCGGGCGGAACCGGGCGAGCAGCTGCGCGAGTTCGAGGGATGGGACTCACGGGTGCTCAGTGTCCTGGAACGCGCGGGACAGGTGTTCCGCTACGGCATCTACACGCGTGCCCCGCTCGAGCGGTGGAACGTCGGGCGAGTGACCCTGCTGGGCGACAGTGCCCACGCGATGGCGCCGTTCCAGGCCCAGGGTGCGGCGCAGGCGATTCTGGACGCGGCCGTGCTCGGCGACGCCCTCGCGGGTGCGACACCGGCCGAGGTTCCCGACGCGCTCGACCGGTACGTACGCCGACGACTCTCGACCGCCACGAGCATGCAGGCCGGTGCCGCGCGGGCGGGCGAGGAGTTCCACCTGCCGGACGGGCCCGAGGCCCAGGCGCGGAACGCCCGCATGTCGGCATACGCGGCCGAGCACGGGTTCCTGCCTCAAGCGACCGCGTGGGCGGCCGACGTCCTTGACGAACAGGCACCACCGTGACCGGCTACGGTCGTGACTGGACACGGTGTCGGCGGTTGACCGCACCGCTCCGGCGGCGGTCATCTCCTTCCGCCCAGTTCTACGTCGCGGCCAGCTGCCGAGTGCGTCGAGTGTGCTTGGCGGCCTGGATCCGATCCCGGTCGTGGTCGACGGTCAGGACGTCTTCCAGGCAAGTGAGATTGCCCGACTGTGCCGCGGCGACGAACGCTTCCAGAAAACGCCGGTGTTCCCCGGTGCTTACTGTTTTGCGTCGCCGCTCGGCGAACAGGCGCTTATGGGCCCGGCTCACGAGCTGGCGGGTGTTGACTTGGCTGAGCTGGAGATTGTCGGCGATCTCGCTGTAGGAGTATTCGAACGCCACGCGGAGAACGTAGGCGGCCCGTTCCGTGGGGTCCAGTTTCTCGAGGAGCAGAAGTAGGGCCAGTTCCAGTGCTTCCGCTCGTTCGGCCAAGGCGACCGGGTCCGTGCGGGTGTCGACCGGTTCGGCGAGCAAGGGACCGGCGGTCTCATGACGTGAACGGGCGGACTGGGCGACGTTGAGGGCCAGACGGGCTGTGGTCCGGGTCAGGTAGGCCGGAGGGTTCAGTACCTGAGCACGGTCGGTGTTCTGCCAGCGCAGCCATGCGTCCTGGACTACGTCCTCGGCCTCTGCCGTGCTGCCCAGTATGCGGTGCGCTATGTGAAACAGCCGTGGGCGGAGTCCTGCGAAGGCGGACACCGCATCCTCCAGCGCTTTGGTGGAAGTCATTTTTGCGGGGTGCATTTCGTCTCCTTGTGCCGCGGCTTGTCGCTGTGGTCCTGCGGATGCTCGACCAGCCTTCGCAACCACGCCGCCCCGAACATCGGTCATCCGACTGCGCTCCGTGGAGGGGGACATGGTCAGGGGTGGGAGGAGGCCCCGAAAGCGGGCGAGTTGATGCCGTGATCCGAGTCGGTTCCCGACGAGTGGCTTCCCGTTCTTGACCCGCTCCGCGGACGGACCTGACTGCTCGTGGTCATCTGACTGATCTCCAAGGCATCGGCCTGGTCCAAGACCTCCTGGGAACCGATCAGCCGGAGCAAGTGACGACGTACCGAACCAACCGTTTACGCAATTCACGGCTCTGCGCGGATACCGATCAGCCGCCGCAGGAGGCCGGGAAGCGCCGAGTCATCCGTAGTCGTTCGACTGATGTTTAGTCGCATCTGGGATGGTGTCCCTCGTCGTGGTGTACGGGATCAGCGGCTGGGAGTGCGCGGGCGTCTGCCCGGGGCGCACTTCCACGGATGGGTACCGCTCCCTGAACAGGAGGTGGGCCACCGCGTAACTCTCCTTG
>NZ_JBQQCG010000180.1:0-5484 GCF_052245575.1 Streptomyces sp. 2A115
TCTGCGGTTGTCGGCGTTCGTGCTGTATTCGTCGATCGCGGGTCTGATCGGTAATGCGGGCCAGGCCAACTACGCGGCGGGCAACACGTTTTTGGACGCGCTGGCCCAGCACCGGCATGCGCAGGGGGTGCCGGCTACCTCGCTGGCCTGGGGTCTGTGGTCACAGGCGAGCACGATCAGCGGTCAGTTGAGCGATACGGATCTGCGGCGTCTGGCGCGGCTGGGTCTGGTCGCGTTGCCGGCCGAGGATGCGATGGGTCTGTTCGATGCCGCGTTGGCGGGTGGGCGGCCGGTGCTGGCCGCCACGCTCCTGGATGCCGGGGTGCTGCGGCGCCAGGGTGATCAGGTCCTGCCGATCCTGCGCGGCCTGGCCCCCGCCACCACACGACGCAGGACAGCGAGCGGTGTCGGCGGTGGTGGCCGTGGCACGGGTACGGGCGGCCGGGCTTCGGGGCTGGTGCAACAGCTGGCCGCGGTCGGTCAGGCCGAGCGCGAGGAGGCGCTGGCCGAGTTGGTGCGCGGTCAGGTCGCCGGCGTACTCGGGCATGCCGATGCCGGTGCGATCGACGCCGACCGCCCGTTCCAGGAACTGGGCTTCGACTCGCTGACCGCGGTGGAACTGCGCAACCAGCTCGGTCAGGCCACCGGCCTGCGCCTGCCCACCACCCTCGTCTTCGACTACCCCAACCCCACCGCCCTCGCCCGGTATCTCTCCGGGCAGATCGAGGCCGAGAAGGGCTCGGTGGCCGATCCGGTCCTTGCCGACCTGGACCGAATGAAGTCGGTGATCCAGTCGGCGACTTCGGACGAAGCGTCCTGGGCCCAAGTAGCGGTCAGGTTGCGGGAGTTGCTGATCCTGACGGAGGGCCCGGACAAGAGCGGCGCCGACGGATCCGGCGACGCGGCGGACCTCGACTCGGCGAGCGACGACGAACTCTTCGCGCTGGTCGACGAACTCGATTGATGCCCCCGGGCACGACTGAACGTCCCCGACGGGCACGACCGCCCCTCACAGGCACGACCGAAGTCACCACAGGCACGACCGTCAGACCACTTTCGCTGAACACACCATTGCTTACGGGAGTTGAAACCACGTGACGGATGAGGCAAAGCTCCGCGACTACCTCAAGCGGGCCATTGCCGACGCCCGCGACGCGCGTAAGCGGCTGAGCGAAGTCGAGGACAAGCAGAACGAGCCGATCGCGATTGTGGGGATGGCGTGCCGTTATCCGGGTGGGGTGGCGTCGCCCGATGATCTGTGGCGGTTGGTCGCGGACGGCGTGGACGCCGTCAGTGAGTTTCCGTCGAACCGCGGCTGGGATCTGGAAGGGCTCTACGACCCGGACCCCGAAAGCGTGGGCACGAGCTACGCACGTCACGGCGGGTTCCTGCACGACGCCGACCTCTTCGACCCGGAGTTCTTCGGGATGTCGCCGCGCGAGGCACTGGCATCCGATCCGCAGCAGCGGCTGCTGCTGGAGACGGCCTGGGAGTCCTTGGAGAGTGCCGGGATCGTCCCGGCCGATCTGCACGGCACGCGGACCGGTGTGTTCACCGGTGTGATGTACGGGGACTACGGCTCTCGCGTCGGCGAGGTGCCCGATGGGCTCGAGGGGTATCTGGCCAGCGGCAGCGCGGGCAGCGTGGCCTCCGGGCGCGTCGCTTACACGCTCGGTCTGGAGGGTCCGGCGGTGACGGTCGACACGGCGTGTTCGTCGTCGTTGGTCGCTCTGCATCTGGCGGCGAACGCGTTGCGGACCGGTGAGTGCGACCTGGCGTTGGCGGGCGGTGTCACCGTCATGCCCACCCCCATGCCCTTCATCGAGTTCTCGCGGCTGCGGGGTCTGGCGGCGGACGGCCGGTGCAAGCCGTTCGCAGCGTCGGCGGACGGTACCGGCTGGTCGGAGGGTGTGGGCCTGCTCCTGGTGGAGCGGTTGTCGGACGCGCGGCGCAACGGGCACCGGATTCTCGCCGTGGTGCGTGGTTCGGCGATTAATCAGGATGGTGCGAGCAATGGTCTGACGGCGCCGAACGGTCCTTCGCAGGAGCGGGTGATCCGGCAGGCTCTGGCGAATGCCGGGTTGGGTGCGGCGGATGTGGACGCGGTGGAGGCGCACGGCACGGGTACCACGCTGGGCGATCCGATCGAGGCGCAGGCGCTGCTGAACACGTACGGCCAGGAGCGGTCCGAGGACCGTCCGCTGTGGCTGGGTTCGCTGAAGTCGAACATCGGGCACGCCCAGGCGGCAGCCGGTGTCGGCGGCATCATCAAGATGATCCGGGCCATGGACCACGGGATCCTGCCGCAGTCCCTTCACTCCGACGACCCCACCCCGGTCGTCGACTGGACGGCCGGCGCCGTGGCACTGCTCACCGAGGCACGCCCCTGGCCGGCCACGGACCGCCCCCGCCGAGCGGGTATCTCCTCCTTCGGCTTCAGCGGCACCAACGCCCACGTCATCCTTGAGCAGGCCCCGAGCCCCGAGCCCGGCACCGGCACCGGCACCGAGGACGTGGCGACACCCCCCGCCGTCCTGCCGTGGGTGCTCTCCGGCAAGACCCCGGAAGCGCTGCGGGCACAGGCCGGGCGACTGCTCTCGTACGTGGAGTCCGGCACCGGGACAGACCCGCTGGACGTGGCGTACACCCTTGCCACCGGCCGGGCGGCGCTGGAGCACGGCGCCGTGGTCGTGGGCCGGGACAGGGACGCGCTGTCGGGCGGGTTGCGGGCGCTGGCTTCGGGTGGTTCGTCGGCGCAGGTGGTTCGGGGTGTGCGTACGGGTGGCAGGACCGCGTTCCTGTTCACGGGACAGGGTGCTCAACGCGTGGGTATGGGCCGGGAGTTGTATGAGTCGTTCCCGGTGTACGCGGCGGCGTTCGACGAGGTGGCCGCGGTGCTGGACCCGCGTCTGGGCCGTCCGGTGGGCGAGACCATCCGTACCGGAGAAGGTCTGGACGAGACGGCCAACACCCAGGCGGCACTCTTCGCCGTCGAAGTCGCGCTGTACCGGCTGCTGGAGTCCTGGGGAGTACGGCCCGACTACCTGGCCGGTCACTCCATCGGTGAGATCGCCGCGGCCCACATCGCCGGCGTCCTCGACCTGGCGGACGCCGCGGTGCTCGTCGCCGAGCGGGGCCGGCTGATGCAGTCCGCGCCCGCCGGGGGCGCCATGATCGCGGTGCAGGCCGACGAGGCCGAGGTACGGGCGCTGCTCGCGGGCCGGGAGCGGCAGGCAGACGTCGCCGCGCTGAACGGCCCCCGCTCCACGGTGATCTCCGGCGACCGCGACACGGTCACCGCCGTGGCCGACGAACTGCGCGCCCAGGGCCGGAAGACGAGGGCGCTCACGGTCAGCCACGCCTTCCACTCCCCGCACATGGAGGGAGTGCTCGACGAATTCCGTGCCGTCGCCGCGAAGTTGACGTTCCACGCTCCCCGTATCCCGGTCGTCTCGAACGTCACCGGCACCCTGGCGACCGCCGAAGAGCTGGCGTCCCCCGACTACTGGGCGCGCCACATCCGCCAGGCCGTCCGCTTCCACGACGGAATCCGCTACCTGGTCGGGCGAGGCGTGAAGTCCTTCGTCGAAGTGGGCCCCGACGGGGTGCTCACCGCTCTCGCACAGGACACGCTCGACGCCGGGAACCACGACGACTCCCTGGCCGTGGCGCTTCAGCGACGTGACAGGCCCGAGCCCGACACACTGATCGCCGGAGTCGGCGCCCTGCGCATCCGCGGCGTGGCCGGAGACACCGGCTGGGAGGCGTTCTTCGCGGGTACCGGCGCCCGGCGCGTCGCCCTGCCGACGTACGCCTTCCAGCGTGACCGCTACTGGCTGGACGTCCCCGTCGCGCACGGGGACGCCGCCGGGTTCGGTCTGAGCCCGGTCGGGCACCCGCTGCTCGGCGCGTCGGTCACCCTCGCCCGTGGCGGCGAGGTGCTGTTCACCGGGCGCCTGTCCCTGCGTACGCACCCGTGGCTGGCCGACCACGCGGTGGCGGGGACCGTACTGCTGCCCGGAACCGCGCTGCTGGAACTGGCGGCCCGGGTCGGCGAGCAGGTGGGCACCGAGCGCGTGGACGAACTCACGCTCGCCGCACCGCTGGTGCTGCCCGACCGGGGTGCGGTCCAACTGCAGCTGGCGGTGGGGGAGAAGGACGAGTCCGGCGCGCGCCGGTTGGACGTGTACTCCCGGCCCGACGACGACGAGGGCATCGACCATCCCTGGGTGCTCAACGCCCAGGGCGTGCTGGCCCCCGGCGACACGGACACCAACCCCCACGCCGACACCGAGGTCGCTGATGCGGGTTTGGTGGTGTGGCCTCCGGTGGGTGCGGTCGAGGTTGATCTGGGGGGTGTGTATGGGCGGTTGGCGGATCAGGGGTATGCGTATGGTCCGGCGTTTCAGGGGTTGAGGAGGGTGTGGCGCGGCGAGGGCGATGGCGAGGGTGAGGTCTTCGCCGAGGTGGTGCTGCCGGATGAACTCCTGGGCGAAGCGGGCGGGTTCCTGCTGCACCCGGCTCTGCTGGACGCCGCGCTGCACGCGCTGCTGCCCGGAGTGGCGGCTGAATCCGGGCAGGCACGGCTGCCGTTCTCCTGGTCGGGCGTGAGCGTGCACGCCACCGGCGCGTCCTCGCTGCGGGTCCGGTTCGGGCTGTCCGGCTCAGATGCCGTATCGCTCCAGGTCGCCGATGGTGTGGGTGTGCCGGTGGTGTCGGTGGAGTCGTTGGTGTTGCGTCCGTTGTCGCGGGATGCGGTGCGGGCTGCGGCGGATGCGGGGCGGGACGGGTTGTTCCCGGTGGAGTGGTCCGAAGTGCCGGGTGTGGGTGCGGGCGGGGTTGTTGATACCTCGGGTTGGGCCGCGTTGGGTGTGTCGCCGGTGGGTTCGGTGGTGTCGTATCCGGATCTGGACGCGGTGGCGCGGGCCGGCGCGGACACCGTCCTGTGGTCACCGGCTTCGGACGGCACCCAGGGCGGTACCGACAGCGGTGACGTCGCCGCGGCGGCGCGCGCGGCTCTCGGGCGGGTCCTCGGGACCGTGCAGGCGTTCTTGGCCGATGAACGGTTGGCTGGGGCGCGGTTGGTGGTGGTGACGCGGGGTGCGGTCGCCGCGGTGGCGGGTGAGGATGTTCCTGATCTGGTGCATGCGGGTGTGTGGGGTCTGCTGCGGGTGGCGCAGACGGAGAACCCGGACCGTATCGTCCTGATCGATTCCGATTCCGATTCCGATGCCGATGGCGATGCCGATGACCGGGCGGTTGTCGCGGCGGCTTCCGGTGAGCCCCAAGTTGCCATACGTGCAGGCAGGTTGCTCGCGCCCCGTCTGATACGGAGTCGTGCGGTGGACGAGTCGGCCGCGCCGCGTTGGGATGAGGGCACGGTTCTGATCACGGGTGCGACGGGGACGCTGGGCGGGATTCTGGCCCGTCATCTGGTCGTCGAGCAGGGCGCGCGGCGGCTGCTGCTGCTGAGCCGGCGTGGTG
>NZ_JBQQCG010000181.1:0-5407 GCF_052245575.1 Streptomyces sp. 2A115
CGCCAAGGGCGTCCGGCAGCGCGACCGGCTGTCCGGAGCGCAGCGACTCGTAGGCGGCCAGCACGATCCGGAGGGTGCGCAGGCCCGACTCGCCGTCGGGGGACGGCCGCCGTCCGGTGCGTACGGCGTCGAGGAACTCGTCGAGCATGGCGGCGTCCAGATCCGCCCCGCCCGCCTCCCAGCGGTCGCGGCCGGTGGCGGAGTCGAATCCGCCGAGCAGCGGGGGGAAGGCGTCGAACTCCACGATCGCCTTTTCGCCGACGCAGGTCATGGCGAGCCCGCCCCAGGTCGGGTGGTCCGGCGGATGGCTCCAGCTGGCGTCCACGGCGGTGACCACTCCGCTGGGGTACCGGATGGTGACAAGACCCGCGGTCTCGACGTCCGGTGCGGGGCCGCCGTCGTCCAGGATGCTGTTCGCCTGGGCGTACACCTCCGCCGCCTGCTCGCCGTCCAGTAGGGCGTCGACCAGGTCGGCGACATGGACGGTGTGGTCGGCCAGCGCTCCGCCGCCCGCCAGTTCCGGGTCGGCGAACCAGGGGCGCGAACGGGCCGGGTTCGAACCGTTGTTGGCTCCGTGGACGCTGATCAGCCCGCCCAGCAGGCCGTCGGCCAACGCGCGGCGCAGGGCGGTGAAGGCGGGGCTGAACCGTACGGGATACGCGGTCATCAGCCCGACCCCCGCGCGTTCACAGGAGTCGATCATGGCTCGTGCGTCCGCCTCCGTCGTGGCGAGGGGCTTCTCGCACAGCACATGCGCACCGATCGCGGCGGCCCGCTCGACCAGGTGCCGGTGACGGGCGTTTTCGCTGGTGACCAGTACGGCGTCGGGGCGGAGGGCGAATATCTCCTCCCAGGTGTCGACGTAGGCGGCGCCCAGGCTTTCGGCGAGTTCCCGACCGCGGGTGGGGTCGCCCGGCGGGGCGTCGGGGTCCGCGGTGATCAGTTCGATGTCGTCGCGGTCGCGCAGCAGCCCGATGTACGTCGCGGCGTGCACATGGGCGAAGGACAGTACGGCGACTCTCACTGGTCGATTCCCCCTGTGGGTACGGTGGTTGTCTGCGGGGCGAGCGGGGTGAGTTCGACGGTTCGTCCGGTACGGGCGGACTCCGCCGCGGCCTCGGCGATGCGGACGGCCGCCACACCGTCCCGGCCGCTCACCCGTGGTTCCGGACCGCCCGCGAACGCCTCGGCGAACTCGCGGATCTGGGCGAGGTAGGGCGATTCCCCGAAGTCTCCGACGGGTATGCCGTCCGCCGGACCGCCGGTCGCGCGACCGGTGATACGCAGGTCGAGGTGGGCCTGGGAGTCGTGCTGGACGGTACCGCCGGTGCCCGACACATGGAACGTGGTGCGGAACGGCGTCGCCGGTGGCCCCCACACCCCTACGACCTGTGTGATGGTGCCTCCCGCGTGGGTGAGTACGGCGGTACCGGTCGCGACCGCCCCTTCCGGGGCCGGGGCGGTGAGATGCCCCTGGTGCCGGGCGTGGACCCGGACGACCTCGCCGAAGAGCCAGCGGGCGATGTCCATGTCGTGGATCATCTGGTCCGTCAGAATCCCGCCGGAGCGTGCCGGGTCGGCGAACCAGCCGCTCCAGGTGGGGTAGCGGCCGGTGCGGGTGAACCGGGCGACCGCCACCCGGCCCAGGCCGCCCCTGGCCACCAGGTCGCGAAGGCGGGCGTAGGCGGGGAAGAAGCGCACGACATGTCCCGGGTACAGCCGCACCCCGGCCGCTTCCGCCGCGTCGGCCATCTCGTCGGCCTCGGCCGCGCTGAGCGCCAGCGGCTTCTCGCACAGGACATGGGCGCCGGCCGCGACGGCGGCCAGCGTGATCTCCCGGTGGGTGTCGGTCGGGGTGCACACATCCACCACGGTGGACCCGGCGATCGCCTCACGCAGGGAGCCCACGGACGTCGCGCCGAACTCGCGGGCCAGGGCGGGGGCGCGGCCGTCGGGTGCGTAAAGGCGTACCCGCGCGCCGAGGGCGACCCACGCGGGCAGATGCGTGCGGGCGATGCCGCCCGCGCCGATCAGCGCGACTTCGAGTTCTGCCATGGAATTCTCCGACCTCCTGTGGGTTCCGGCCTTGTGTGTTCAGCCCTTGAGGGCGCCGCTGAGTACGCCACTGATGAAGTGCCGCTGGAAGAACAGGTAGACGAGCACCACCGGGGCGATCACGATCAGGGTGGCCGCGGCGAGCAGCGGCACGTCCACGCCGAACTGCCCGGTGAAGAAACCCAGTCCGGCAGGGGCCGTACGGCGGGCCGGGTCCTGGATCAGGATGAGCGGGAGCAGGAACTGGTTCCAGCTCCAGACGAAGTAGAGAACGCCCAACGTGGTAATCGCCGGGCGGGAGTTGGGCAGCAGGATCCGCCAGAGCGTCGCCCATGAGGAGGCGCCGTCCAGCCGTGCGGCTTCCATCAGGCTGCGCGGCATCGTCGCGAAGTGGGCGCGCATCCAGAAGACGCCGAACGGCATGAACGCGCCGATCTCCGCGAGGGCCAGCCCGGGGACGGTGTTCGTCAGACCTACGGCGCGCAGGTCGTAGTAGAGCGGGATGATGGTGCCCTCGGTGGGGATGGACAGGCCGAGCAGCAGATACGCGTAGAGCCTGCCCCGGCCGGGGACGTCCAAGGTCGCCAGCGCGTACCCGGCCAGGGTCGCGCACACCACCGCGGCCGGCACCACGCACAGCGCGATCACCACACTCGACCGCAGCAGCGTGCCGAAGCCCGCCGCGGACCAGGCGCGGGAGAAGTTCTCCAGGTGCAGCCCGTCCGGCAGGGCGAAGCCGGTCAGCGGAGCGCCCGCGGGCTGGAGTGCCGCCAGCAGGAGGGAGGCGAACGGCATGAGTACGGCGGCCATGAACAGCGCGAGGACGATGGGTGCCGCGAGCCGTCCGGTGACCGCTCTGGTCGTCAAGGTCGGGGAGGTCACGGTGCCTCCCTGGACAGCCGGTTGATCACCAGTACGGCGATCGAGATGACCACCGTCAGTACGATCGCCAGGGCGCTGGCCACCCCGACGGCGCCGCCCCCGAAGGCCAGGCGGTAGATGAGGATTCCGGGGACGACGGTGCTGTTGCCGGGGCCTCCTCCGGTGGTGATGTAGATGAGGTCGAAGCTGGACAGGGCGGCGATCACGGTGATGGACAGCGCCACGGCGAACTCCGGTCGCAGCAGCGGGACGGTGATCGCAGTGAACTCGCGTACCGGGCCCGCCCCGTCCATCCGCGCCGCCTCATAGATCTCCGGGTCGATGCGCTGCGTCCCGGACAGGAACAGCACCATGCACAGGCCCGAGACGACCCAGCTGCCGATCAGTCCGACGGCCGGCAGCGCCCAGGTGAAGCTGCCCAACCAGGCGTCGGCGAGGCCGCCCAGGCCGATCGCCCGCAGCGCCTGGTTGAGGGTGCCGTCCTCGGCGTACACCCAGCGCCAGAGGATGCCGACCGCGATCAGCGGGATGACCTGGGGCAGGAACAGCACCGTGCGGACCAGGGCGGTGCCCCGGCGCCCGGCACGCCGGGAGACGATCGCCGCCGAGACCAGTCCCAGGCAGATGGGCAGGACGGAGAAGAACAGGATCAGCGCCCCGGCATGCCAGGCGGCGGCGCGCAGTTGCGGGTCGGTGGCGATTCGGCCGTAGTTGTCGAAGCCGACGAAGGTCGGGAGGGTCACCCCGTCCCAGTCGAACAGCGAGAGATAGGCGGTGTGCAGTAGCGGCAGTACGGCGAAGAGCGTGTAGGGCAGCAGAGCCGGCAGCAGGTACAGCAACGCCACGGCCCGGCGTCGGCGGCGGCCGGACAGTGCTGTGCGGGGGCCGCCGGACCGTGTCCTGCGGGGGCGCCTGCGCGCGGTGCCGTCCGGCCCGCGCTCGGCCGGACGCGGGGCGCCGGGAGCGCGGGCGGGGTCGGTCAGTCGGTCGGCAGTGGTCATTTGTGGTAGTTCTCGAAGTCCGTCTGGAGACCGGCCAGGAACTTCTCGGCGGTGACCTTGCCTCCCGCGAGCAACTGCAGCTGGGTGGTGAGGGTGTCGCCCATCGTGGGGGAGGAGGAGTTCTGGATGAACGGCTGCAGGCCGGCGTCCTTGACGATGGCCTGCCAGCCCTTCTGGACATCGCCCAGCAGTCCGCTCTGGCTCGGCATGGCGCCCGCGTCGGGGGCCATGAAGCCCCCCTTGGCGGTGATGGCCGCGGCCTCCGCGCCGGCGGCGAACTCGAGGAACGCGGCTGCCGCGGCCGCGTTCTTCGACTTGCTGGACACGCAGTAGTACACACCGGCGCCGGTGGTGCGTACCTTCCCGCCGGAGGTGACGGGCGGCATGTTGAAGTAGCCGGCCCCGTCGCCCAGGCCCTTGGCCACCGCGGCCGCTGCCCAGTTGCCGCTGATCCGGAAGACCCCCTCGCCCTTGGCGAACGCGGCGGTGGCGTCGTTGTCGCTGACGCCGTTGACCTTGGGGGTGACGTAACCCTTGTCCACCCACCGCTTGAGCGTCTCGGCCGCCTTCTCCGCCTCCGGCAGCGCGATGGTGGCGCTCTTGTGGCCGTAGGCCCACGCCTCGCGGTCCTTCGGTGTCAGAAAGGCCGAGAGGAGCACGTTGAAGGGGTGGTTGAGACCGCCGTCGAGATTGCCGGCGACCAGCGCGGTCTCACCGGCCGCCTTGGCCTTGGCGAACAAGGCCTCCAGGTCCTCCAAGGTGGCCGGGGGGACGGTAAGGCCCAGCTTCTGCGCCTTCGCCTTGTTGTAGTAGACGCCTTCGAACGACAGGCCCGCTCCGACTCCGTACAGATCACCGGTGCCGACGGTCTTGCCGTCCGGGGTGAGGGTGATCTGGTCCAGGCCGGGGAACTTCTCCGCCCAGCCGTACGCCTTGCCGTACTCGCCGACCTTGAGCAGCAGCCGCCCGGGGACGAGGTTCTGCATGCCGGAGGTGAACTGGGCGATGTCGGGGGCGCTGTCGGCCGACATGGTGGTGTTGATGCTCTTGAGGTAGTCGTCCCAGCCCGTGTACCGGCGGTCGACGGTGATGTTGGGGTGCTTCGCGCGGAAGGCCGCGACGAGGCCCGGCGTCATGGTGGTGTCGTCGGCGTCGGCGACCACCAGCGTGATCTTCTTGTCGGCCGGTACCGCCGTGGAGACGGGGCCGGTGCTGCTCTTCTCGGACGACGAGGCACCCGGGGTCAGATCGCTGCACGCGGTGAGCGCCATGGCGCCGGCCGCGCCGGTGGCCGCGAGGAAGGTACGTCTGGACAGGGACGACGGGCTGGGGCTCATGGGGTCTCCGTAAGTTGTTGGGTGGCCCGGGAGGGCCGGATGTGGCTTATGGGGTCTTGCCTTCAGTGGCTTGCCAGGAGTGGCCGTCCGGCTCTCCGGGGCGCCCTGGCTGCTGATTGAGATGTGCGCGCT
>NZ_JBQQCG010000182.1:0-5391 GCF_052245575.1 Streptomyces sp. 2A115
GACGACGCCGTCGTCGAGAAGAGCCGCGTCGGCCTGACCGACACCCCCGGCATCGGCTTCGAGAGCAAAGCCGCCTTCTCCAAGGTGCTGCGCGCCCTGCACAGCTGACCGCCACCCCACCGCGGACGCGTCCGCCACCGGGCGGGCCCCGTCGGCCGGCGCCGCCGGATACGTGCGCCACACACGAGACCGGGGACGCGCGAGCCGCGTCGCGTCCCCCGCACCCCCCACGGGACAGGGCTACACACGATCGTCGTGCAGTGGGACCACTCCACCAGGCAGAGACTGCCGGTCCATGGATAAACCTTCCTCTCCCGCCCCTGCGCGGGCGCCCCTACGGTCAAGGCCGCAGGCGCTCACCCGCCCGCCGCAACGAAGGAGCGAGCCCCCCATGATGAAGACATCGACGACCACCACCAGGCCGCCGACTGACCTTGTCGAGACGGCCTTCACCGTCAATGGCGAGGAGATGTGCCTCGCTTTGGATCCTCGCGAGTCTTTGCTCGACGTGCTGCGCGAGCGGCTCGTGCTGACCGGAACCAAGAAGGGGTGCGATCAGGGGCAGTGCGGCGCCTGCACGGTGCACATCGACGGCCGTCGCGTCGTGTCCTGTCTGACTCCGGCGGTCCAGGTCGCGGGACAGGACGTGATGACCATCGAGGGCGTCGCGGCTCCCGACGGCACGCTGCACCCGTTGCAGCAGGCGTTCGTCGACTGCGACGCCCTGCAGTGCGGCTATTGCACGCCTGGGCAGGTGATGTCCGGCCTGGCCTGCCTGGCCGAAGGCCACACCGAGACCGACGGCGACATCCGTGAGTACATGAGCGGCAACCTGTGCCGTTGCGGCGCGTATGTCGGCATCACCGCCGCCATCCGCCGGGTGGCCGACCAGACCAAGCAGAGCGAGGTGTAGACGGTGCGCTCATTCGCCTATGTAGTGCCCGACAGCGTCGCCAGGGCCGTCGATGCCCTGGCCGCCGCCGAGCCGGGCACCAAGCTCCTGGCCGGTGGCACGACCCTGTACGACCTGATGAAGCTCGGCATCGAGGCGCCGCCGGCCGTCATCGACATTCACCGTCTCGCCGAGCTGACCGAGATCAGTACGGGTGAGGACGAACTGTCGTTCGGTGCGGGAGCGAAAATGGCCGAGGTCGCCGACCATCCGGTCGTACGCCGCGACTATCCGGCGCTGTCGGAATCCTTGTGGCGGGCGGCGTCCCAGCAACTGCGCAACATGGCGACGGTCGGCGGGAACCTGCTGCAACGCACGCGATGCGGCTACTTCCGCGGCGGAGCGGAGTTCCCCTGCAACAAGAGGAATCCCGGCAGCGGCTGTGCGGCTCTCGAGGGACTCGACCGCACCCACGCGCTGCTGGGCACCAGCGACACCTGCATCGCCACCTATCCGGGCGACTGGGCCGTAGCCCTGATCGCGTTCGACGCCGAACTCGACGTGGTCGGCCCAGGCGGCGAACGGACACTGCCGCTCGGCGAACTGCACGTCGAACCGGGAGACAACCCTCTGCTCGAACACACCCTGGCTCCCGATGAGTTGATCCTGCGGATCCGCGTTCCCGCGACACCCGCCGGTCGCGGCTCCACCTACCACAAGATCCGTGACCGGGAGTCCTACGCCTTCGCCCTCACCTCGGCCGCCACCGCTGTGACGCTGGACGCACAGGGAATGGTCACGGACTGCCGGATCGGTTTGGGAGGGGTCGCCACGCGCCCCTGGCGGGCGACGGCAGCGGAACGCTCACTGATCGGCGAACAACTCACCATGGAAACCGCTCGCCACGCGGGGGAAGTCGCCTTCGCCGACGCCCGCCCTCCTCGCACCGGCGCGTTCCGAGTCGAACTGGGCATCCGCACCGTTACCGACGCACTGCTCACCGCCGGGAAGCGAGCCGCCCGATGAAGAACCCGGACCTGCGCCGCGTCGACGCCCACGAAAAGGTCACCGGCACCGCACGCTACGGCGCCGACCGCGTCCCGGACGACCTGGCGTATGCCATGTTCGCCCTGGCCACGATCGGCAAGGGCCGCACCGTGGCCATCGACACCGCCGCGGCCGAGGCGGTCCCCGGGGTCCGTCTGGTCCTGACCCGGTTCAACGAGGACGAACTGCGCGGCCCCGGGTTCCTGATGGGCGGAGGCTTCGCCTTTCAGAGCCTGCAGCCGCTGCTCAGCGATGTCGTCGCCTACCGAGGACAGCCGATCGCGTTGATCGTCGCCGACACCCTGGTCGCCGCCACCGAGGCGGCTGAACTCGTCCGGGCACGCTACGAGACCGAGCCGTTCGCCGTCGGAATCGACGACGAAGGCGCCACCTCCGTCCTCCAGGAAGAAGCCATACCGCTGCCCTGGCTTGCCGACGTCAAGGTGGGCGACGCCGAGACCGCGTACGCGGCGAGCCCGGTGCAGATCGACGAGACCTACCTGCACCCGGCCCAGCACCAGGTCCCGATAGAACTGATCAGCTCAGTCGTGGAATGGCAGGGCGACGGGCTCGTAGTGCACGAGAGCACCCAGAACGCCGGCGCACTCCGCCACGGAGTCGCCACGCAACTGAACCTCGATCCCGCCGACGTCGACGTCATCTCGCCCTACATCGGAGGCGGCTTCGGATCCCGCAACGCACTGCAGCCGCACATCGGGCCACTGGCGCTCGCCGCACGCCGGCTGATGCGTCCGGTCAAGCTGGTCATTCCGCGCCCGCAGACGTTCCACACCGGCAGCTTCCGGCCGGTCAGCCGTCATCGCATCCGGCTGGGCGCCGACCCATCGGGACGGCTCCTGGCCGCCCTCCACGACACGGAGCACCAGACGTCCCGCCACGACCTGTTCCCCGCCATGTACACGGAGATGACGTCGAGACTGTACGCCGTCCCCAACTTCGGGGGACGTCAGCGCCTGGTTCAGACCGACATCCAGACGCCGGGATACATGAGGGCTCCGCACGAGGGCCCGGCAAGCTTCGCGTTCGAGTCGGCCATCGACGCACTGGCCTACGCCACCGGCCAGGACCCCGTCGAGCTGCGGTTGGCCAACGACACCGCCACGGACCCGGTCACCGGTCTGCCTTTCTCCTCCCGCCACCTGGCGCAGTGTCTGAAGCGGGGTGCGGAGCGGTTCGGATGGGAGAGACGCGATCCGCGGCCGGGGTCGATGCGTGCCCCTGACGGATCGCTCGTGGGCCTGGGCGTCGCTGCCGGCGCCTACCCGGTCATGGTCGCTCCGGCCGTGGCCCGCATGTCCGCGGCAGCCGATGGCCGGGTGACCGTCGGCGTCGACGGCCACGAGATGGGGCAGGGCATCCGCTCCGCCATCGCTCTCCTGGTCGCGGAGGACCTCGGTGTTCGGGTGCAGGACGTCGTCGTACGGGTCGGTGACACGCGCTTCGCGCCGCAGCATCTCACCGCCGGCTCGTGGGGCACCGCGACCGCGTTGCCCGCGGTGCACAAGGCACTTGGCGAACTGCGGAGGCAGCTCGGCACGGGCGACACCGGAACAGTGGATGTGGCAGCCGCGGTCCGAGCCACCGGACACGGATCGCCGGAGGTGGAAGTGACCTCCCTGGGACCGGGCCAGCCCCCCGAGATGCTCGACCGTTCACGGGCCGGCCTGACCGC
This sequence comes from Streptomyces sp. 2A115, assembly GCF_052245575.1. NCBI lineage: Bacteria > Bacillati > Actinomycetota > Actinomycetes > Kitasatosporales > Streptomycetaceae > Streptomyces > Streptomyces sp. 2A115. Next base: position 3,633 of record NZ_JBQQCG010000182.1, read on the forward strand.
CCCTGCGGGTCCGGTCTTCCCGGATTTCACGGCCTTCAGCTGGGTCGCTCACTTCGTCGAGGTCCGCATCGAGGCCACGACACGGCGCATCAGTGTGCCCAGGGCGCTCTGCGTGGCCGACTGCGGCCGGGTCGCCAGCCCGGTCACCGCGGCCAGTCAGGTCCGCGGGGGCGTGATCTGGGGCATCAGCCAGGCGCTCCGCGAGTCGAGCGAGGTCGACCCGCGCTTCGGCGGGTTCCTCAACACAACGCTGGAGGAGTACCCCGTCCTGGTCAACGCTGACATACAGGAGATCGACTTCGACTTCATCGACGAGCCCGACCTGCTCCTCAACGACGTCGGGGTGAAGGCCCTCGGCGAGGTCACGATGGTCGGCGCGGCAGCCGCTGTCGCGAACGCGGTCTTCCACGCCACTGGACAGCGACACAACCGGCTGCCCATCCGGATCGAGCACGTGATGTAGGCCGTCAACTCGTCAGGACCACTCCGGGCAGGAGTGCCTGGGTGGTGCGACCGATGTCGCACCACCCAAGCGACACAGGCTCGTTGTCGACGCAGGACGAGTCGACCGGGATCGCTGGAAATTCCGCCTCCCCGGAAATGCGCATCCGGGGCTTGACCGGGTGTTGTTCTGCACGGCGCAGGCCCCGTTCGCCAGCGCGGTCTTCCATGCCACCGGCCGCCGGTTCGGCGAACCGCCCGTCACCGCCGAGGCGTTGCTCCAACACCAGCACCGCCGGCCTGTCCGGCCGTCGGTCCCGGTGCCGGACCTATCAGGGTCGCCCCGCGTATGCGCGCAGCGTCCGCGCGTGGCGGCAACCCGCCCCTACCCTCCCCACGGCGAACCCGGAGAGAGACCCATGCTGAACATCGCGGACACGCTGCACCGCTGGTGCCGCGAGGCACGCCCCTTCGCCCTGGCCACCGTCGTCGACGTCACCGGAAGCGCACCCCTGCCCGTCGGTACGTCGGTCGCGGTGGACGAGGACGGCAACGCGGTCGGCAGCATCTCCGGCGGCTGCGTCGAGGGCGCGGTCTACGAACTGTGCCGACAGGTCCTCCACGACCAGGGACCGCCCCAGCGCGCCTGGTTCGGCTATTCCGACGACGACGCCTTCGCCGTCGGCCTGACCTGCGGAGGCGAACTCGACGTCCTCGTCCAGCGCATCGACCCCGCGACCCGGCCGCCTCTCGGCGCGGCCCTCGCCGAGGTTGCCGGGGGCAGACCCGCAGCCGTTGCCCAGGTCGTCGACGGCCCCGACGGACTGATCGGCGCCACCCTGAGCGTTCTCGGTGACAGCTGCATCGCCGAAGCGACGCTGGCCGCGGGGCCGACAGGCCAGGCGGTGGCGGACCGGGCCGAAGCCCAGCTGCGGGCGGGACGCACCGCGCTCGTCTCGCTCGGCGGGGACACGGACACCTGCTCCGACCGGCTCTCCGTCCTCGTCCACGTGGCCGCGACCCGCCCCCGCATGCTGATCTTCGGCGCGGTCGACTTCGCCACCGCGCTCAGCCAGGCCGGCCGCTTCCTCGGCTACCGGGTCACCGTGTGCGATGCCCGCCCCGTTTTCGCCACCGCGGCACGCTTCCCGCACGCGGACGAGGTCGTGGTCGACTGGCCGCACCGCTACCTGGAACGCACCGAGGTGGACGGCCGTACCGCCGTCTGCGTCCTCACCCACGACGCCAAGTTCGACATCCCCCTGCTGCGACTGGCCCTCGATCTGCCCGTCGGCTACGTGGGCGCGATGGGATCCCG
>NZ_JBQQCG010000183.1:0-5212 GCF_052245575.1 Streptomyces sp. 2A115
CTGCCCAGCCGCCGCCGGATGGACGTGCTCGGATTCGTCCCCGCCGACGAGGTCGACCCGATCCTGTACCGCCGCGCGTACTACGCCCAACCGGCCGGCCTCGCCGCCGAGCGTCCCTACGAGGTGCTCGTCTGCGCCCTGGCCCGCACCGGCCTGGTGGGAATCGCCAAGGGCGCGATCCGCTCACGGGAAAGGCTCGTGGTGTTGCGGCCGCGCCGGGGGATTTTGGTGGTCCACACCGTCTACTGGCCGGACGAGGTCCGCGAACCGGGACCGGCCACCGCCGCGCCGGTGACCGACCGCGAGATGGAACTCGCCGAGCTGCTGCTGAACGAGCTGAGGGGCGTGGACGCGGCGGACATTCGCGACGACTATGAAGACGCCCTGCAGCAGCTCGCCGCCGCCCTCACCGCGGGCAGGGAACTGGCGGCCGCCGCCGAGCCGGACAGCCCGCCAGCGGACCTCATGGCCACCCTGGAAGCGTCCGTGCGTGCCGCGCAGGCCGACCGAGCACCGACGCCTTCCGGATCCGGCTGACCGGCTGCTTCTTCGCACGGGCCTGCTCGGCACTCGCCAGGCAGTCGCCACAGAGCCGGTTGCCCCCGGGCCGGCACCGGTGTAGGTCAGGGCCTCAGACCGCTACTGCGGTGGGTGGTCAGTCGAGGATGCCCAGGCGTTGGTCGGGTCTGCAGTGGATGCAGGCGCGCAGTCCGGCGGCCAGGAGCCGGCGTGCTTCGTCGCGGTCGATGGGGCGTGGCCGTTTGCCCGCGGCGTAGCAGTCGCCGGCGTGTACCGCGGCGGGCGGGCGTCCGTCGCCGATGCCGAGTTCGACGATCCACTCAGGCACGGGCAGCCGGTTCTCCCGTCCGTGCTGCTGCTCGGCTTCCCGCTGGCGGACTGCGGCGATTTTGGCGTCGATGCGGTCCAGCCACATGGCGTGCCAGACCCTCATTCTGTGGAATCAGGTTTGTCAAGGCCCTCGGTAGTGGGAGCGCACTCACGAGCTGGCGGATGCACGGTGCGGGTCGAGCCCGAGGTAGCTGGACAGCCCTCACACCGTGCGCAATCACTGGCCTCCGGTGCAAGGTGGTTGGTGGGGGTGTGTCGGGTATAGGGAGATCTCCAGGGAGGTCATCGGGGTGCCAACCATTCGGCAGATCTGCTGTGCGAAGGCGGGCGCGTTGGCATGCCAGGGCTGCACGCGACGGCCGGCGGTGGTGCCGAGTACGGTCGTGCCGTCGTGGGCGAAGGCTGCGACGCTGACGGGCCCGTGCAGTCGGGCGATCAGCCGAGGGCGGTTCGGTGAAGTGAGGTCCCACAGCCGTACAGGGCTGGCGCTGTTGCTAGTTGAGGTGATCAGGCTGCGTCCGTCCGGGGCGAAGTCAGCCATGGAGACGGTGGCGGTGTGGCCGCTCAGCGCAGAGAGGGAGCGGGGGTTCGCCGGGTCGGCGATGCTCCATAGGTAGGTGCGGTGATCGGTGCCGCCGACTGCGAGGAGCGTGCCGTTCTGGTTGACGGCGAGGCTTTCGGTCTGCAGCGGGCCGGGAAGCGCGGCTGTCCTGTGGGCCGGGCGGCCAACGGAGATCTTCCACAGCTCCACTCCGGCACCGTAGCTACCGACGGCGAGAGTGTCGCTGTGTGGGAGGAAGAGCAGGTTCATGACGGAGTTGAAGCGGTCGTTGCTGAGGTCTTGTAGCTTGCGCGGCGCGTCAGGGTCGCTGACGTCCCAAACGACAAGGTTGCCGCCGTTGCCTCCGGTGACCAAGGTGCGGCCGTCGTTGCTGAATGCGGCACAGTTGACACTGCTGCGGCCGTTCGACGTCACGTAGCCCAGAGGGTGGGGTTCGTGGGGGTTGGCGATGTTCCAGAGGCAGATCGGAGTTTGGCTGTTCCTTCCTTTTCCTAGACCGTAGGCGGTCAAGGCCAGCAGGCGCGAGTTTGGGCTGAAGGCTGCGCCGAGGATGTTGTGGCCTTGGCAGCGGGCCCTGCCGCGCAGTACGGGGTCGGCGGGGCGAGAGAGGTCCCAGATGCCGGCGGTTTGGTCCGCGCTTGCTGTGACACCGAGTGTCCGGCCGGCGTTGAGCTGGAACCGGCGGATCGTGTCATGGTGGCCAGCCAGCCGCGGCAGCCGCGACCACAACTGGATGCTGCTGTCGGCGGAACCGACGGCGAGGGATCTGCTGTCCGGGCCGAAGGCGACTGCGACCACCCGGCCGGTCTGGACGAGAGGCAGGGGCTCCCCGGACCCGGCCAGGTCGAAGAGTCGTACTTCGGCGCCGATGGTGCCCACGGCGAGTGTCCTGCCGTCCGGGCTCAGGGCGAGATCCGACACGGCCGCGGTCAGGGTGAAGAGTGTGTGACGGCGGAGTACGTGCCCGTCGGCGTCCAGATCGGCTGACCGGATGGAACGCACCAGATCGTACTGTGCGTAGTACAGGGTTCGGCCGTCTGCGCTGAGCGCCACGGGGTTGAAGGTGACGCCGACATCCGGCACTGTGACGGCGAGCTTGGGCTGCCCGGTGCCCGCGAGTTTCCATACCTTGGTCGTGCCATCCCGGCTGGCGGTGGCCAGGGTCGCACCGTCGTAGCTGAGCGCCAGATGGTTGACCGCGTTGGTGTGTCCCTGCCACTGCGCGAGCTGGACTGGGTGCTGGGGCCGGCTCAAGTCCCACTGTGCGAGCTGGCCGGAGCTGTCGCCGGTGACGAGGGTGTGACCGTTGGGGGTGACTGCCATGGCGGACACGTCGTCGGTGCCTTCGGGCAGCGGGCCCAGCGGGAGAGGATGTCCGGGGTCTTGGGCATCCCACAGCCGGACTGGGCCGCGCGCGGCTGCGACCATGAGGATGTTCCGTCGGTCGAAGGCGATACTGGTCACCGCAGTGCCGGTGGCGCGCAGGACATGCGGGGGCATGGCACGCCGGTCAGCGGCGGTCGACCAGAGGTTCACTGCTCCCTGCTGGGTGCCTGAGGCCACGATGGTGCCGTCGGGGCTCATGGCCGAGGCCCCGGAGATCTGGCCCTCGCCGAGGAAGCGTGTCGCGTGGGGGATGGCTGAGGAGCTGAGCACCGTGCTGCGCGCTGCCTCCGTATCGTGCGCCTGCAGTGCGGCCTGACCGAGGAGGAGGGAGAGTGCAGGGTTGGTGGTCCGCATCAGGTCGGCATGGGCCGCGAGTCCGCCGGACATGGCGACATCGCGCTGTACTGTCGCTTCGCGGCCCTTCAACACGGCCAGGAGCGTGGCTGCCAGCGCGATCAAGGTGAGCACGGCCAGCGTGGCCACCAGGCGGCGCAGCCGACGGATACCGCGCTGCTGGTGGCGGCGGGCGGCCCGCAGAAAGTCAGCCTCGGCGGGGCCCGTCTGCTCGGGATGGGTGGAGGCCCACTCCTCAGCCGCTGTGAGCCGGACGCCCCGATAGAGCAGGCCGTCATCGCGGCCTTCCGTGGACCAGGCCGTGGCCGCCTCGATCAGCTGTTGACGCACGCGCAGAGCCGACCGGTCGGCATCGATCCACTTGCGGAGCCTGGGCCAGGCCCTCAGCAGGGCCTCATGGCTGATCTCCACCTGCTCGGTATCCGCCGTCAGCAGTCGTGCCCCGGTGAACGCCTCCACGACCCCCTCCGCCGCGGTGTTTGCCTGGAGCAGGGCGTCCCGGTCGGCCGGCTGACGGACCCCATCCTCGCCGTCGCCGACGCGGACCAGGCTGAGCATGACCTCGCGCGCTGTGTGCTGTTCCTGCAGATCGAGGCGGGCGTAGAGGCGTTCGGCCGTCGCGGCGACGGCTCCGTAGATCCCCCCAGTGCGCTCGTATCCGGCAACAGTGAGCACTCCGTCCGTGCGCTGCTGCCAGGTGGCTCGCAGCGCGTGGGCCAACAGCGGCAGCGCACCGGCTGGGCACGTGTCGGCGCCGGGCATGGCGCCCATATCGCGCAGGAGTACCTCAACCAGCCCAGGCTCAAGCGTGAGTCCCTCAGCGGTGGCTGGCGCGGTGATCGCCTCGCGTAGTTCGGCGACAGTCATCGGCCCCAAGGGCAGTGCGTGGGACCGCAGCATGGCCTGCAGCGGGGGGTGAGTCAAGCAGTGGCCGTAGAAGTCAGCACGCAGGCCGAGCACTACCGGCAGTTCCGCAGCGGATCGACAGCACAGTTCGGCGATGTATGTCTCCCTCTCCGCCACGTCCTTGCAGAGTGTGAACACCTCCTCGAACTGATCCACGATCACAAGGGCATACGACGCCAGCGGGCGTCGCATGCCCTGATCACGCAGGTCTCTCATCGGCTGAGCCGTGGGCGTCAGACAGAGCACGTCCGTCGCGCCTGGCCGATGTCCAGGTAGCGCGCCGCGCAGCACAGCGTGTGCCAGACCCGCGCTCAGCAGCGAGGACTTGCCAATTCCCGACGGGCCGATCACCGCCGCTGGATGCCCTGTGACGGCCGCATCAGCCACCAGGCCGAGCACGTCGGCGATAGCCCGGTCACGGCCGAAGAACCAGTCGGCCTCCTGGGTGCGGAACGAGGTCAGTCCCGGATACGGGCATCGTGCGGCACGTTCGCTCACTGCCAGAGCGATCAGCCAGCCATCGGCGTTCAGTACCTGGTCGCAGGCGCGGGCAAATTGCTCACTCGGCTTCTGCAGCCTGTTTTCCAACCGGCTGAGATAGCCCTTGCTCGTACGCATCTCCTCGGCGAGACCTGCCAGCGACTTGCCCTCCGCACAGCGCAGCCGCCGCAGTTCGCTCCCGAACGTCGGCGCCCCGCTCTGATCCTCCTCTGCCACGCCGGTGCCCCCTCTGTTACGGCTAAAGAGCCGAGCCCGACCGGTCAACGATGCCGCGATTCGAGGGTCACGCAGGTACGTCGATCAACACCGGATTTTGCGAACCGCCAGCTCAAGAAGGGTTTCCGGGTATCCGTGGCCAGCTGGAAACGGGTAACCCCTTGAGCCGGGCTCCCGGCCCAGCCGAAGCTCCTGCTGCCGCTTCGTTCACCGGCAATCGGACGGGATCGAGGTCGGCGCAACCACCGCATTCACCCCCGAAGGAGCAGACCATCATGATCAAACGCCTTGCGATCGCGGCAGGCGCTCTTAGCCTCGATCCACCGAGTGACCTGCGTCCTGTGGATAAGGAATCAAGAAGAGGTGCCTGCTGACCTGCGATGATGGGAGTTCTGACGCTTCCAGCACGCACAATCAGCAAGGCACCTCGTAGATGAA
>NZ_JBQQCG010000184.1:0-5057 GCF_052245575.1 Streptomyces sp. 2A115
CGACCTCCAGACCTTCAACGGACGCCACCCCGTCGAACTCATCGGCGGCGTCCGCTTCCCCGCCATCGGCGACCTCCCCTACCTGCTCACCCTCGCAGGCCACGGCTTCTACTGGTTCCGACTCCGCGCAGTCGCTCCCCACACCAACCGGCGTTTGATGGTGTGCTCCTGAAAGGACGCGTCGCCATGCGCAAGGTCGTACCGCCCCGCCCGAGCAGCCACAGTCCGGCTCTTCTGCTGACGTCGCTCGCCGGACTGCTGCGGGCATGGCTGCCCAAACAGCGCTGGTTCGCGGGCAAGGGCCGGCACGTGACGGATCTGGCTCTGCTGTCGGTGACCGAGCTGCATCCGGGGTGTCTGCATCTTCTGGTCAGCACGCGACATGACGCCGCCGCTCCGGTGCCGGGGGACTGCTACCAGTTGTTTCTCGGTGTCCGGGACGTCCTGCCACCCCCTCTCGCCCATGCCCGCATCGGCCGTCCGAGCGAAGGGCCGCTGGCCGGCCTGATGGTGTACGACGCCCTCCAGGAGCCCCGCTGGGCGAGCCTGCTCCTGGAGCGGCTGCGTACTCCGGGAACGGTGGGCCCTCTGCGGTTCGAGCGTGACGCACACACGACGGTTCCCGCCGGTCTCGCCCCGCGGCTGCTCGACGCCGAGCAGTCCAACTCCTCGCTGGTTTACGGGGATTCGTACATCCTGAAGGTCTTCCGCCGGGTCCAGCCGGGCAACAACCCGGACCTGGAGGTGCCATGGGCTCTGGCCCGGCAGGGCTGCACCCGTGTACCGGCCCCCGTGGCATGGTTTCGGACCTCTCAGCCGCAGGAAGCAACGCTCGGCGTGCTCCAGCCGTTTCTTCGCGATGCCGCCGACGGGTGGACCTTGGCGCTCGAATCGCTGGTCTCGGGAGGGGACTTCACCGACGAGGCGTACGAACTGGGGCGGGCGACCGCGGAGGTGCACCTGGCGCTGGGCGCGGCGTTCGCCATCAACCCCCCGACTGAGCGTCAGAACAGGTTGCTCGCGGCCGGGATGCACGAGCGTCTGGACGCCACGAGCCAGTCCGTACCGGCCCTTCTGCCGTACGTGTCCGGTCTGCGGGCCGCCTTCGACGCGCTCGCCGTGCTAGACGCGGGCCGCCCCGTACAGCGGATTCACGGCGATCTACACCTCGGTCAGGTGCTGCGGGCCGGACCCCGGTGGTTCGTCATCGACTTCGAGGGCGAACCGGCCCGCCCGATCGCCGAGCGCCGGCGTCCCCAGTCGCCCGTACGCGATGTCGCGGGCATGCTGCGTTCCTTCGACTATGCCGCCCGCAGCCGTCGGCCGTGGCGTCCGGAATGGGCGCGGCGCTGCCGGGACGCCTACTGCGCGGGGTACGCCGCCGAGGCCGAGTGGGACCCGCGCGCGGAGTCCGAGCTCCTGCGCGCGCACGAGACGGACCGGGCCGTGTACGAGGTGCTGTACGAGGCACGGCACCGGCCCGACTGGCTGCCGGTGCCGATGGCGGCGATCGCCCGTCTCGCCGAACGCGATCGCACTCCCTCCGGTCGTGGTCCGCAGAAGCCCGTTCATTCCTTTCACAGCGCACGAGGAGGCTGAAGCCGTGGTGTCCCACAGCATCTCCGTATCCCGGACCCCGTCCCCGATTCCATCAACGTCGACATCTGAGGACGCCCGGCCTGTCGCGGTCGGCTCCTCCGTGGCGGGACGTGGCGGCCTCGGCGCACGGCCAACGGCTTCGGTGGCCTCGTTGGCTTCGATGGACGTGACAGATCGGGAGCGTCTGTTGTCGGGCGCCCATCATGACCCTCATGCGTTGCTCGGGGCCCATCCGATACTGGGGGGTGTGGTCTTTCGCGCGCTGCGGCCGTATGCCGAGGCCGTGACCGTGTCGTTGGCGAACGGTGTGCGCGCTGAGCTGGACGACGAAGGTGATGGGCTCTTCTCGGGGGTCCTGCCGCTTGAGTCGGTCCCCGAGTACACGTTGCTGGTGAGGTACGCGGGGGGCGAGTTCGAGGTGCAGGATCCTTACCGTTTCCTGCCTTCGCTCGGCGAGTTCGATCTGCATCTGTTCGGGGAGGGCCGGCACGAGCAGCTGTGGACGGCGCTCGGTGCCGACCCGATGGTGCACCAAGGCGTGGCCGGCACCCGCTTCACGGTGTGGGCGCCCAATGCCCGTGGTGTGCGGCTTGCGGGGAACTTCAATTTCTGGGACGGGACCGCGTTGCCCATGCGGTCGTTGGGCTCCTCCGGGGTGTGGGAGCTGTTCGTCCCGGAGATCGGCGAGGGCGAGCTCTACAAGTTCGAGATCACCCGGCCCGACGGTTCCAGGACCATGCGGGCCGATCCGATGGCGCGTTGGGCGCAGACGCCGCCTGATACGGCATCGGTGGTTCATGTCTCCCGCCATGAGTGGCGGGACGGGGAATGGATGGCTCAGCGGGGGCAGCGGGCCGTGCATGAGGCGCCGTTCTCGGTGTACGAGGTCCATCTGGCCTCCTGGCGCCCAGGGTTGACGTACCGCCAGCTGGCCGACCAACTGCCCGCCTACATCTCGGACTTGGGCTTCACGCATGTGGAGCTGATGCCGGTCGCCGAGCACCCCTTCGGCGGCTCCTGGGGCTACCAGGTCACCGGCTTCTACGCGCCGACCGCCCGCCTGGGCACCCCCGACGACTTCAAGTACCTCGTCGACGCGCTGCACCGGGCCGGGATCGGCGTGATCATGGACTGGGTGCCGGCGCACTTCCCGCGGGACGACTGGGCACTGGCCGAGTTCGACGGACGCCCGCTGTACGAACACGAGGACCCGCTGCGGGCCGCGCACCCCGACTGGGGAACGCTGGAGTTCGACTACGGGCGCCGCGAGGTCCGCAACTTCCTCGTCGCCAACGCCGTGTACTGGTGCGAGGAGTTCCACATCGACGGACTACGCGTCGACGCCGTCGCCTCCATGCTGTACCTCGACTACTCGCGCGAGGCCGGGCAGTGGAGTCCCAACGAGCACGGCGGACGGGAGAACCTCGACGCCGTCGCCTTCCTCCAGGAGATGAACGCGACCGTCTATCGCCGTTGCCCTGGGGTGCTCACCATCGCGGAGGAGTCGACCGCGTGGGGCGGGGTCACGCGTGCGACCTCCGACGGGGGGCTGGGTTTCGGGCTGAAGTGGAACATGGGCTGGATGCATGACTCGCTGGGTTACGTGGCGAAGGAGCCTGTCCACCGGAAGTACCACCACAACGAGATGACGTTCTCGATGATGTACGCGTACAGCGAGAACTACGTACTGCCGATCTCGCACGACGAAGTGGTGCACGGCAAGCAGGCGTTGGTCTCGAAGGTGCCGGGTGACTGGTGGCAGCAGCGGGCCACCCACCGTGCCTACCTCGGCTTCATGTGGGCCCACCCCGGCAAGCAACTCCTCTTCATGGGGCAGGAGTTCGCGCAGGGCGCGGAGTGGTCCGAGGCGCACGGACCGGACTGGTGGCTGTTGGACCCGTCGTACGGCGCCGCGGCCGACCACCAGGGTGTACGCGACCTGGTTCGCGAGCTCAATCGTCAGTACAGAGCAACTGCTGCTCTGTGGGAGCGCGACACCGATCCTTCCGGGTTCGCCTGGGTCGCTGGGGATGCGGCGGAGGACAATGTCTTCGCGTTCCTGCGCTTCGACGCGGGTGGGGAGCCGCTGCTGGCGGTGTCCAACTTCTCTCCGGTGGTTCGACGTGAGTACGGGCTGGGTGTGCCTGACGACGTTCGGGCCTGGCGCGAGGTACTGAACACGGACGCCGGGCGCTATGGCGGGAGTGACGTGACCAATCCGGATCCCGTCGAGCCGGACGGTGAGGGGCGGCTCGGGTGGGCGGCGAGTATCCGGCTGACGCTGCCGCCGCTGGCGACGGTGTGGTTGCGGCCGGTGTAGGTTCGCGCGTGGGTGAGGAAAACCCCGCCCACGCCACGGGGCACGACCCGCCTGGCCCGGTCGTTTCACGGTTGCCATCCTTCGTCACCGATCGCCCGGCACAGATAGATAGGACCTCCGTGAACGACACCTCGTCACCCTGGCCCCACTCCCCCCTCAAGGTCGGCCTCGTGGGTGCCGGACCCTGGGCGCGCGGCGTGCACGCGCCCGTGCTCGCCACCGGGCCCGAGACGGAGCTCACGGCGGTGTGGGCACGCCGCCCGGACGCCGCACGGGAGACCGCCGCGCCGCACGGAGCCGCCGTGGCGTCCCGCTTCGAGGAGTTGCTCGACAGTTGTGAGGCGGTGGCCTTCGCGGTTCCGCCGGACGTTCAGGCGGAGCTCGCCGGTCGGGCCGCGAAGGCCGGCAAGGCGCTGCTGCTGGAGAAGCCGCTCGGGCTGGACGTAGCGTCGGCGCGTCGGCTTGTCGATGCCATTGACGAGGCAGGGGTGGTGTCCCAGGTCGTCCTCACCAATCGCTATCACCCGGTCGTCCAGGAGTTCTTGAGGGCGGCGAAGGGGGTCGAGGCCGCGGGAGCACGTTCGTGTTGTCTGAGCGGGGCCTTCCTGGGCGGTGACTTCGCGACCCCCTGGCGGCTGGAGCACGGCGCTCTGTTGGATCTCGGCCCGCACATGCTGGACCTGTTGGACGCGGCCATGGGCCCCATCGTGCGGGTTCGCGGGACTGGAGATCCGCGCCGGTGGGTCGAGTTGACCTGCGAGCACGAGAGCGGCGCGGTCAGCCAGGCCTCGCTGTCCGGATCGGTCGACGTGCGGCCCGGGATCATGCGCGTCGAGCTCTTCGGTTCTCATCCCGAGCTCGTGTACGACAGCGCGAACCTCGACTACGCGGAGTGCTGGCCGATGCTGCGCCAGGCCTTCGCCGGCGCCGTACGTACGGGCGTGTCCGGTGAGCTCGACGCCCGTCGCGGCCTGTACCTCCAGGAGTTGATCGCCCAGGCGATGCCGGTGGAGAGCTGACACGGAAGCCGGAACCTTGAAGCGTCACCCGCCCCGGCCATCGGCCAGGGCGAGACGCCTCCGATCCCCGATCGGCGGCCCTGCGTGAGGCGTCGCGGGGGGGGGGGGGGGGGGGGGGG
>NZ_JBQQCG010000185.1:0-4270 GCF_052245575.1 Streptomyces sp. 2A115
GTCCATCAACCGTGGCCCGGCCCAACCCGGATACCCCCGCAGTCCACGCTGCCGACCTCACCGTCGTCCGCGGCCCCCGCCAAGTCCTCCGCGGCCTCGACTTCGACGTCCCCCGCGGCCAGATCACCGGCCTGCTCGGCCCCTCGGGATGTGGCAAATCCACCCTGATGCGGTCGATCGTCGGCACACAGGCCAAAGTCACCGGCACCCTGGACGTCCTCGGCATCCCCGCAGGCCACGCCACACTCCGCTCACGCATCGGCTATGTCACCCAAGCCCCCTCCGTCTACGACGACCTGACAGTCCGCCAGAACCTGGACTACTTCTCGGCGATCCTCGACCCCGGCCACACGGCCGCCAACCGCCGCCACGAGAACGTCACCCAGGCCATCACCGACGTGGATCTCACCTCCCACGCCGACGTCCTCGCGGCCAACCTCTCCGGTGGCCAGCGCAGCCGCGTCTCCCTCGCCGTCGCCCTCCTCGGCACTCCAGAACTCCTCGTCCTCGACGAACCCACGGTCGGCCTTGACCCCGTACTCCGCCGCGACCTGTGGAACCTCTTCCACACCATCGCCGCCGACCGAGGCGCCACCCTCCTCGTCTCCTCCCACGTCATGGACGAGGCCGAGCGCTGCCACCGCCTGCTCCTGATGCGCGAGGGCGAGATCCTCGCCGACGACACCCCGGACGCCCTGCGCGCCCAGACCGACACCGACACCGTCGAGGCCGCCTTCCTCCACCTGGTCGACGAGGCGATCGCAGCCGGCAACCAGCCCGCGACCGGTGACCAGTCCCGCAAGGAGTCCGTCCGATGATGAGCAGCACCACCACCACACATACGAGCACCAGCCCGACCGTGCCCACGAAGCCGAGCGCGATCAACTACGCCCGCACCACCGCCACCGCGACCCGAGTCCTGCGCCAGCTCCGCCACGACCCGCGCACCATCGCGCTGATGATCCTCATCCCGTGCGTGATGCTCCTGCTGCTCCGCTATGTCTTCGACGGCAGCCCGCGCACCTTCGACTCCATCGGCGCCTCACTGCTCGGCATCTTCCCCCTCATCACGATGTTCCTGGTGACCTCCATCGCCACCCTCCGCGAACGCACCTCCGGCACCTTGGAACGCCTCCTCGCCATGCCCCTTGGCAAGGCCGACCTCATCGCCGGCTACGCCCTGGCCTTCGGCGCCCTCGCCATCGTCCAGTCCGCCCTCGCCACCGGCCTCGCCGTCTGGTTTCTGGGTCTGGACGTCACGGGCTCGGCCTGGCTCCTCCTTCTCGTGGCCCTCCTCGACGCCCTGCTGGGCACGGCCCTCGGCCTCTTCGTCTCGGCCTTCGCTTCCTCGGAATTCCAGGCCGTCCAGTTCATGCCGGCCGTGATCTTCCCCCAACTCCTCCTCTGCGGCCTCTTCACCCCACGCCCCAACATGCACCCCGTCCTCGAAGCCATCTCCAACGTCCTCCCCATGTCGTACGCCGTCGACGGCATGAACGAAGTCCTCAAGCACACCGACGTCACCGCCAACTTCATCCGCGACGCCCTGATCGTCGCGACCTGCGCCCTCCTGGTCCTGACCCTCGGCGCGGCAACCCTGCGCCGCCGCACCGCGTAGGCCACGCACCGCGAAACACCGGGCGGCCCTCAGCCCGACCCAGTCCCTCCCCGCCCGAAGGCAACCGCGTCCGCCCAGCGGACACCGCCACTCACCACACGCCGCCGGTGCGAGGATGGGCCTTGGACGACGCACCCCCGAAGGGCAACCGAACATGACCCAGAAAGTCGCAGTGCTCGGCACCGGCAAGATCGGCGAGGCCCTGCTCAGCGGAATGATCCGAGCCGGATGGGCCCCCGCCGACCTCCTGGTCACGGCCCGCCGCCCCGAGCGTGCCAAGGAACTCCAGGAGCGCTACGGCGTCACCCCGGTCAGTAACCCCGAGGCAGCCAAGACCGCCGACACCCTGATCCTCACGGTCAAGCCGCAGGACATGGGCACGCTCATGGACGAACTCGCCCCGCATGTCCCCACCGACCGCCTGGTCATCAGCGGCGCCGCAGGCATCCCCACCTCCTTCTTCGAAGAGCGCCTCGCCCAGCACACCCCTGTCGTCCGTGTCATGACGAACACCCCCGCCCTCGTCGACGAGGCCATGTCGGTCATCTCCGCCGGCAGCCACGCCACCGACGAGCACCTCGCCCACGCCGAGGAGATCTTCGGCGCCGTCGGCAAGACACTCCGCGTCCCCGAGTCCCAGCAGGACGCCTGCACCGCCCTCTCCGGCTCCGGACCGGCGTACTTCTTCTACCTGGTCGAGGCCATGACAGACGCCGGCATTCTGCTCGGCCTGCCCCGCGACAAGGCCCACGACCTCATCGTCCAGTCCGCGATCGGCGCCGCCGTGATGCTCCGCGACAGCGGCGAGCATCCCGTGAAGCTCCGCGAGAACGTCACGTCCCCCGCGGGCACCACGATCAGCGCCATCCGTGAACTCGAGAACCACGGCGTACGAGCCGCCCTCATCGCCGCGCTCGAAGCGGCCCGCGACCGCAGCCGCGAACTGGCCTCCGGCAACAGCTAAGCCTCCGGCAACAGCTATAGGCGCTGGGGCCGGACTCGCTCCCGGCCCCGCCGCTCTGCGAGCCGCTCTTCAGCCTGCCGGCAGCAAACCGATCGCCCGGTACGCCGCGTCCACCCTCGGCCTCGCCATCTCTCTGGCCTTCTCCGCACCGTCCCGCAACACCCCCTCCGCGTACGCAGGATCCGCGCACAACTCCTTGTGTCTCTGCTGTACAGGCCTGAGGAGCTCCACCACGGCCTCTGCGGTGTCCTTCTTCAAAGATCCGTACGTCTCATATACACCGGCCAAGGCCTCCGGGTTCCCACCTTCACAGGCCGAAAGAATCTCCAGCAGATTCGAGACCCCGGGCCGGGCGTCGGGGTCGTACGCCACGTCCCGCCCGCTGTCGGTCACAGCCCGCATGACCTTCTTCCGGATCACCTCCGGCTCGTCGAGCAGGTAGACGATCCCGGGCCCCACGTCGTCGGACTTCCCCATCTTCGAAGTCGGTTCCTGCAGGTTCATGACCCGGGCCGCCACCTCCGGACGCGTGGCCCGAGGCACCACGAACGTATGCCCGTACCGCTGGTTGAACCGCACCGCGAGATCCCGCGTCAGTTCCACATGCTGCGTCTGGTCGTCCCCCACCGGCACCTCGTCTGTGCCGTACGCCAGGATGTCCGCCGCCATCAGCACGGGATACGTCAGCAGCGACAGCCGCACACTCCCGCCCCGCGCCCGCTCAGCCGCAGCCTTCTCCTTGTACTGGATCATCCGGCGCATCTCCCCGTCGGTGGCCACGCACTCGAGCAGATACGAAAGCCGCGCGTGCTCATCCACATGACTTTGCGCGAAGACGGTGCACAGCTTCGGATCGAGCCCCGCGGCCAGCAGCAGCGTGGCCGCCTGCCGACTGAGCCTGCGTACCCGCCCGGGATCGTGGTCCACAGTCAGCGCGTGCAGGTCGACGATGCAGAACAGCGCGTCGGCCCGGTGCTGATCGACCGCGCCCCACCGCCGCATCGCCCCCAGGTAGTTCCCCAGCGTCAGATGCCCGGTCGGCTTGACCCCGCTGAAGACCCGCTTCATTCCTCTACCTCCTGGCCGAGGCCGCCACCACCGCCGGCCGGGGCTCCAGGAGGGAGATACGAGAACGGCCGCCGAGGTGGCGGCCGTTTGAGTACACGCGTATGTACGGCCGCCGTCAGGCGGCCCACCACAGTTGGGTGCACGCGTGCGTAGTCATGGCTCCGAGGGTACGCCTCCCGAGTGGCTCCTGACATCGAGTTGACACGCCCTGGCCCGCTACGTAGTGTTCTCCGAGTTGTCCGACGTGAGCGCCGACTCCGGTTGGTCCCCGGACAGCCATTCCGCAGCAAGCACACAACGATCGACGATCCGTCGTCGGATCGTTTTCATGCGCGTTTGCGAAATGAGGAATCCGCGTTCGAAAGGACGTGACCCCGATTAGCTCGGGGGCCAGGATTCCGCTAAAGTCTCACTCGTCGGAACGGCCCAACAGCCGCGAAGACAACCCCTCTGACTGGGAATCAGGCCCGAAAGGATCTGGTAGAGTCGGAATCGCCGGAAAGGGAAACGCGAAAGCGGGAACCTGGAAAGCACCGAGGAAATCGGATACGGAAACGGTCTGATAGAGTCGGAAACGCAAGACCGAAGGGAAACGCCCGGAGGAAAGCCCCGGAGAAGGT
>NZ_JBQQCG010000186.1:0-4230 GCF_052245575.1 Streptomyces sp. 2A115
CCCAACCCCGGTTCGACGGAAACTCACTCACCGCGTCCACACCGTCCGCGACCAACCGCCACAGATCATCGGGCGACGCCACCCCACCCGGATAACGGCACGCCATCCCCACAATCGCGATCGGCTCGTCCGCCCTGGTCCGGCGCCGGGGCGCCGCTGCCGCGGGGGTCTTCTCCGTCACGACCCGGGTCAGCAGATAGGCGGCCAGCGCGGCCGGCGCGGGGTGGTCGAAGACGAGGGTGGTGGGCAGGCGCAGGCCGGTGGCCCGGCCGAGCTGGTTGCGCAGTTCCACCCCGCTCATCGAGTCGAACCCGATGTCGGTGAACGCGCGGTCGGGGGCGATCGAGGCGGCTCCGGAGTGCCCGAGCACGGCGGCGACCTTGGCGCGTACGAGGTCGACGACCGCTTCCTTCCGCTTCTCCGCGGGAAGCGCGGCGATCCGCTCGGCCCAGGCCGAGTCCTGTGCGCCCTCCCGCTCGGCCCGTGCGGCGCGGCGGGTGCGGGTGGGGACGAGGCCGCGGAACAGCGGGTGCGGCTCGTCGGAGCCGGCCGATCCGAACCCGGACAGCTTCAGGGGTACGGGCACCAGCAGCGGTGCGTCCGTGGACAGGGCCCGGTCGAAGAGGGCGAGGCCCTGCTCGGGTGTGAGCGGGGGCATTCCGGCCCGCTCCCAGCGGGCGGTCTCCGCTGCCGTGAGCGTGCCGCCCATGCCGTGCTCGCCGTTCCACAGGCCCCAGGCGAGCGAGGTGGCCGGGAGGCCGTGGGCGCGGCGGTGCTGGGCCAGCGCGTCCAGCGAGGTGTTGGCGGCCGCGTAGTTCGCCTGGCCCGCCGTGCCGATGAGGCCGGAGACCGAGGAGAAGAGAACGAACGCCCGCAGCCCGGGGGCCAGTTCCCTGGTGAGCTCGTGCAGGTGCCGGGCGGCGCCCGCCTTCGGCCGGAGCACGGTGTGCAGGCGCTCGGGGGTCAGCGACAGGGCCGTCGCGTCGTCCAGGACACCCGCCGTGTGCACCACGGCGGTCAGCGGGTGGGCCTCGGGGACCGAGCCGAGGAGTGCGGCGAGCGCCTCCCGGTCGGAGACGTCGGTTGCCTCGATACGGACGGTGGCGCCCGACTCGCCCAGTTCGGCGGCCAGTTCGGCGGCGCCCGGTGCGTCGGGTCCGCGGCGGCTGGTCAGCAGCAGGTGGCGCACCCCGTGCCGGGTCGCGAGGTGGCGGGCGAAGAGCGCGCCGAGACCGCCGGTGCCACCGGTGACGAGGACCGTGCCGTCGGGGTCCAGGCCGGGCAGGGCGCTGTCTGCGCCGGCACCGGCCACGGCGACGGGGGCGGAAGCAAGCCGGGGGGCCCGCAACTCCCCGCCTCGTACGGCTACTTGCGGCTCACCGGTCGCGAGGGCGGCGGCCAGCAGGTCGTCGGCGCCGGCCTCGTCGTCCGGGTCCACGTCCAGGTCGACCAGGACGAGGCGGTCCGGGTGCTCCGACTGCACCGAGCGGACCAGGCCCCACACCGGGGCCGCGGCCAGATCGGTGACGTCCTCGCCGGGCAGGGCGGAGACCGCGCCGGATGTCACCACGGCCATACGGGAGTCGGCGAACCGCTCGTCGGCCAGGAACTCCTGGACCAGGCGCAGGACCCGCAGCGTCGCCGCGTGCCCACCGCCCGAGAACGCCGAGGAGTCCGTGGAGTTGGAGGAATCCTTGGAGTTCGAGGAGTGAGCGGCGGCGACGGCAGGCGCGCCGTACTGCCGGACGGTGATCACGTCGGCCGCGTCGACGTCCGCGAGGCCGTCTCCGGCCTCTGCCCAGGTCGGTTCGGAGTCGGCCCGCGGCGCGGTGACGACCGGCCATCGCACTTCGTACAGTCCGTCGGCCGCACCGCGGTCCGTCGCGGCCAGCTTCTCCCTGGCGACCGGGCGCAGGGTGAGGGACTCCACGTCGGCGACGGGCGCACCGGTGCCGTCGGCCAGGGTGAGGCTGACGGTGTCGGTGCCGTTGGGGCTGATCCGCACCCGGAGTTCGGTGGCGCCCGTGGCGTGCAGGGCGACGCCGGACCAGGCGAACGGCAGCCGGATGCTGTCGTGTTCGCCCTCGACGGCCGCGTCGAGGACCAAGGGGTGCAGCACCGCGTCGAGCAGTGCGGGATGCAGTCCGAAGCGGGCGGCGGCCTCGCCGGGTCCCGCGGGAAGCCGTACTTCGGCGTAGAGGTCGTCGCCGTCGCGCCAGGCCGCCGTAAGTCCCCGGAAGGCGGGGCCGTAGGTGTAGCCGAGGGCGGACAGACGGTCGTACGCGTCCTCGACGGGCTGAGGTACGGCGTCGGCGGGCGGCCACTGGGTCAGGTGGCCGGGGTCCTCGGCGGCGGGGGCCGCCGGGGTGAGGGTGCCCGAGGTGTGCCGGGTCCACCGGCGTGTGTGGTCGTCCGAGGCGGCCGCGTCGGTGTCCGGGCTGGCGTGGATGGTGAAGGCGCGGGCGCCGGTCGCGTCCGGCGCGGCGACGGCCACCTGGACGCGTACGGCCTCGCCCGCCGCGAGGACCAGCGGCGCTTCGAGGGTGAGATCGTCGACGTACGGGACTCCGAGGTGGCTGCCCGCGGCGACGGCCAGTTCCAGGAACGCGGTGGCGGGCAGCAGGACGGTGCCGGTGATGACGTGGTCGGCCAGCCAGGGGTGGCTGCTCAGCGAGATACGGCTGGTGAGGACGGCGTCGTCGCTCTGCGCGAGCTCGACGGCGGTGGCCAGCAGGGGGTGGTCGGCGGTGTCGAGTCCGAGGCTGCGCGCGTCGGTGGGTGCCTGCGGGGCCAGCCAGTAGTGCTCGCGCTGGAAGGCGTAGGTGGGCAGGTCGACGGGTTCGGCGCCGGGGAAGAACGTGGTGCCGTCCAGGGGTGCGCCGGCCGTGTGGGCGCGAGCGATGCCGCGGGCGACCAGGACGGGCTCGGACTCGGGGCGGCCGGGGCGCAGCAGCGCCACGGCGGTGACGTCCTCCTCCAGGGCGCTCTCGGTCAGCGCGGTGAGGACGGCGTCGGGGCCGATCTCGACGAAGACGGTGGCACCCTGGCGTCCGAGTTCCCTGGCGGCGTCCAGGAAGCGGACGGTGGCGCGGATCTGTCCGCTCCAGTAATCGGGGGAGGTGAGTTCCTCCGCGGTCGCGGTCCGGCCGGTCACGGTCGAGACGAGGGGAATGGCCGGCGGGTTGAACCGCAGGGTGGCGGCCACGTCGCGGAACTCCTGGAGGATGCCGTCCATGTGCGGCGAGTGGAAGGCGTGGCTCACCTTGAGCCTGCTGGTCTTGCGGCCCCGCGCACGCCAGGCGGCGGCGATCTCGACGGCGGACTCGTCACCCGAAATGACCACCGAGTGCGGGCCGTTGACCGCGGCGATGCTCACGGTGTCCTCATGACCGGCCAGTGACCGGAGGACTTCCTCCTCCTCTGCCTGTACGGCGATCATCGCGCCGTCGGAGCGGGCGGCCTGCATCAGCCGGGCGCGGGCGGCGACCAGCGTCGCGGCGTCCTGGAGCGACAGCACGCCCGCCACATGCGCGGCGGCCAGCTCGCCGATGGAGTGCCCGGCGAGGAGGTCCGGGGTCGTGCCGTGGTGGGCCAGCAGCCTGAACAGCGCCACCTCGACGGCGAACAGCGCGGGCTGGGTGTAGCTCGTCAGGTGCAGCAATCCGGCGTCGGGGCCGTCCGGTTCGGCGAACATCACCTCGCGCAGCGGGCGGTCCAGCTTTCCGTCGAACGCCTCGAACACGGCGTCGAGGGCGGCGGCGAACACCGGGTGGGAGCCGTACAGCTGCCGGCCCATTCCCAGGTGCTGGGCGCCCTGTCCGGTGAAGAGGAACGCGGTGCGGCCCGCCGTGGCGGCGCTGCCCGTGATCACGTCCAGGGCGTCCCCGTCGTCCGCCCGGCCGTCGGTCAGCGCCGCGAGGCCGGCGATGCGGTCCTCGACGGTGTCGCCGAGGATCACGGCCCGTTCCTCGAAGGCGGTCCTGGTGGCGGCCAGCGACCAGCCGACGGAGGCGGAGTCGGGGTCGGGGGCGTCACCGAGGTGGTCGCGCAGCCGTGCCGCCTGCGCGCGCAGTGCGGCCCGGTCGCGGGCGGAGAGGATCCAGGGGGCGGGGATGCCGGGGTCGGGCGACGAGGCGGCGGGCAGGGAGGCGGCGGGGCCCTCGGACTCGGCGGTGGCCGGGTCGTGTTCGAGCACCACATGGGCGTTGGTGCCGCTGATCCCGAACGAGG
>NZ_JBQQCG010000187.1:0-4123 GCF_052245575.1 Streptomyces sp. 2A115
GCGTCCGTGCCATCGGCCACCAACCGCCACAGATCCTCGGGCGAGGTCACACCACCGGGGAAACGGCACCCCATGCCCACGATCACCACGGGGTCGTCGTCCACCGCCCGCTGCCGCGTGACCGGAGTGTCCTTCGTGTCGTGCTCGGTGAGCGCGGCGTGCAGATGTCCGGCCAGCGCGGTGACGGTGGGGAACTCGAAGACCACGGTGGCGGGCAGAGCGAGGCCGGTGAGCCCCCGCAGGCGGTTGCGGAGTTCGACGGCGGTCAGCGAGTCGAAGCCGAGTTCCTTGAAGGGCCGTCCGGCGCCGATGCCGTCCACTTCGCCGTGTCCGAGGACGAGAGCCACCTGTTCCCGCAGGAGTCCGGTGATCGTGCGCAGGCCTTCGTGCGCGGGGACGGAGGCAAGCCGCTCCGGCCACCTCGCGCCGGCGCCGGAGACCCGGCGCACCGCCTTCGGAATCGCCACCAACTCGGAGAACAAGGGGCGGAGCTGACCAGCGGCGGCTTCGCCCCGGAGAACGGTCTCGTCGAACGGCGACACCACAGTGTGCGGCAGTACCGCCCGGACCAGGGCGTCGAGGCCCTGGTCCGTCGCGACCGGCCCGACGCCGTATCGGGCGAGGCGGGTCCGGTCGCTGACGCCGAGGTGGCCGGTCATGGCGCCGGGCTCCTCCCACAGGCCCCAGGCCAGGGAGGTGGCGGGCAGGCCGAGAGCCCGGCGGTGTACGGCGAGGGCGTCGAGGAATGCGTTGGCGGCGGCGTAGTTGGCCTGGCCCGGCACACCGGTTGTGGCCACGGCCGAGGAGAACAGCACGAACCCGTCGAGAGGCAGGTCCACGGTGAGCTCGTGCAGCAGCCAGGCCGCGTCCGCCTTGGGCCGCAATGCGACGGACAGCTGCTCGGGGGTCATCTCGGCGACGGTGGCGTCAGCGAGTACGCCCGCGGTGTGCACGACCGTGCGGAGCGGGCGGTCGGGCGGGATCGCGGCGAGGACGCGCTCCAGGGCGTCCCGGTCGGTGACGTCGCAGGCTGTCACGGTCACCTCGGCACCCCCCGCGCGTAGTGCGGCGGTCAGCTCGGCCGCGCCGGGCGCGTCCGGACCCGTACGGCTGACGAGCAGCAGATGCGGAGGCCGTGGCTGCCCCGCGAGGCGGCGGGCGACCAGAGCTCCCAGAGTTCCGGTGCCGCCGGTGATCAGCACGGTTCCGTCACCGCCCCACTCGGGCGCCGGGTGCGCGGGGAGATCGTGCACCTCGAGCCGGGGAACGTGGACGCGGCCCTCGCGTACGGCGGATTCCGGCTCGCCGTGGTCGCCGACGAGCAGGGCGGCCGGAGCGGGGCGGTCGGTCTCGACGAAAGCGAAGCGGCCCGGATGCTCGGCGGCCGCGGTGCGCAGGATGCCGCGTACGGGGGCGGATGCCAGGTCGTCCGGACGGATCACGATGCGCAGAGGGACGTTCTCCAGCTCCGGAATTCCGAGCCAGTGCTGGAGAAGGGCGAGAACGGCTGCGGACCGTTCGTGAGCCTGCCCGAGGGTGTCGGCGGCGTCCACGCCCGTGCCCCCGACGGGGACGAGGACCGCGTCGGGGAGGGTTCGTCCGTGCAGCAGCTCGTCGGGGGTGGACACCGTTTCGGCATGGGTGACGAGCGCGGTGTCGCCGAGGCCGGACAGCACGAGCAGGGTCTTGGCAGCCTCCCCGCCGGTGGGGAGCTCGTGCCATGCGATGTGGTGGGCCGTCGCGGTCACCAGGGCGCCTGCGAGTTCGGAGCGCGCCACGGACCGGAAGGCCAACGAGTCGATCTCCGCGACCGGTATGCCGCTCTCGTCGGCGAGCGTGAAGCGGAAGCGGGCGTCGGCGAGTGGCTCGATACGGACCCTCAGCCGCCTCGCTCCGACGGCTGAGGCGGTGAGGCGCAGGCCTTCGAAGGCGAAGGGCAGCAGCGGCCGTTCCGGGTCGGGCGGGACGGCGCCGACGAGTCCGGCCACGACCGGATGGAGGGCCGCGTCGAGCAGCGCGGGATGGATCCCGAACTCCTCGCTGTTCTGGTCCTCGGCATTCTCGGTGCCCTCGGCTGCGGCCAGTTCGGCGTACAGGGTGCCGTCGGCGGTGCGTCGGGCGGCCACTAGCCCCTGGAAGGTGGGTCCGTAGTCGTAGCCGAGCCGGTAGAGCCCCTCGTACACGTCATCCAGGGCGACGGGCTCGGCGTCGGCGGGCGGCCAGGAGAACGGTGCCGGGGACGGACCGTTCGAGGTGTCGGTTTGGAGAACCGCCTCCGCGTGCAGCGTCCAGGGGTCGTTGTCGCTGGTCCGCCCGTGGACGAAGAGGGCGCGCCCGCCGGCTTCGTCGCCCTTGGCGACACGGACCTGGAACTGGGTGGGCCGGTCGGTGCCGGGCACGAGAGGGGCGCGTACGGTCAGTTCCCGCACCTCGGGGCAGCCGACGGCGGCGCCCGCGTGAATGGCCAGTTCGGCGAAGACCGTGCCGGGGACCAGGGTCGTGCCGAAGACGCTGTGGTCAACGAGCCACGACTGGGTGCCGAGGTCGAGCCGTCCGGTGAACAGGACGCCGCCGTCGGCCAGCGCGACCCTCGCACCGAGCAACGGGTGGGCCGCTGTGGCAAGGCCCAGGCGGGAGGCGTCGGCGCGGCCGCCGGCGGGAGCGAGCCAGTAGCGGTCGGGGGCGAATCGGTAGGTGTGCGGCAGCTCCGGCGGGGTGGCGGGCGCGTCCCAGGAGACAGGTATGCCGCCGAGATGCGCGGCCGACAGGGCTCGATGGAACGCCGCCTGGCCTCCGTGATCGCGGCGCAGGGTGCCGCCGGTGAAGGCGGTCAGTCCGCGCGCGGCGAGGATCTCCTCCACGGCGAGCGTGAGAACGGGATGGGGGCTGATCTCGATGAACCGCCGGTGTCCGGCGTTCACGAGTCCGTTGACCGCGTCCTCGAAGCGCACGGTCTGTCGCAGATTGCGGTACCAGTACCCGGCGTCGAGGGTGTCCGCGGCGACGGGGCCCCCGGTCACGGCGGAGTAGTACGCAGTCGTGGCCCGGCTCGGTTCGAGCGTGGCACCGATCGCGATCAGACGGTCTTGCAAGGGCTCGACGTACCGCGTGTGCGAGGCGTAGTCGACGGGGATACGTCGGGCGCGTATCCCTTGGTTCTCGCACCAGTCCATAAGTTCGGCGAGGGCGGGCGCGCTGCCCGCGACGACGGTGGCGCGCGGCCCGTTGCGCACCGCGATCTCCAGTTCGTCCGGTCGGCGCCGCAGAACGGGGGCGAGTTCGTCGGCACCCAAGGCGACGGACACCATGCCGCCGTCCCCCGTGATGTCCATCAGGGCTCGGCTGCGCAGGGTGACGAGTTTCGCGGCATCACGCAAGGTCAGGGCGCCGGCGACGTGCGCGGCTGCGATCTCACCCTGGGAGTGGCCGACCACCGCGTCGGGCACCACCCCCGCGGCCCGCCACAGGGCGGCGAGGGACACCATCATCGCGAAGAGCACCGGCTGCACGACGTCGACCCGCTCCAGGGCGGGGGCGTCGGGTTCGCCGCGCAGCACGGCGAGCAGGGACCAGTCGGTGTGCTCGGCGAAGGCCTCGGCACAGGCCTCGATCTCGGTACGGAACACCGGACTGGATTCGAGTAGTTCGCGCGCCATACCGACCCACTGGGACCCCTGGCCGGGAAATACGAAGACCGTTCTGCCAGGGACGTTCTCCCCGGTGACGACGGTGTCGTGGCCCTCGCCGTCGGCGACGGCGCGCAGCGCTTCGGCCAGCGTGGCGGGGTCGTCCGCCCGCACGGCGGCGCCGTGGTCGAGGCGGGCGCGCCGGACGAAGGCGGCCGCGAGGTCGGTGGGAGCGGTGTCGGGGTGGTCTCGCAGGTGCTCGGCGAGCGCCTCGGCCTGGCGGCGCAGAGCGGCTGGGGTGTTGCCGGACAGCAGGACCGGAGGGGCGGGCCGTATCGGCGCCGCCCGGTCCTTCAACTCGGCTGTCTCAGGTGCCTGTTCGAGGATGACGTGGGTGTTGGTGCCACTGATCCCGAACGAGGAGACACCCGCACGCCGCGGCCGCCCCCGCTCCGGCCAAGCCGCCTGCTCACGCAGCAGCTCCACCCCACAACCCG
>NZ_JBQQCG010000188.1:0-4071 GCF_052245575.1 Streptomyces sp. 2A115
GTACGTCCCCGCCCCACAACCAACCCAGGGGCGCGGGGAACTGCGCGCCCAGCCCCCACCACCCCGCACCCAAACAAACAACCAACCACCCGCCCAACCGCCGGAGGCAACCCGCACCGGACGAACCATGCGGGTCGGTAGGCTGTGCCCGCTGCGGATCCCCCCACCTCGCGCTTCCTGGCCGGCAGGCCGAAGTGCCGTTCGCGGTCGTCGTGTTGGCCCACTGCTGTGTTGAGGATGATTCGCGGGTGCTGGTGGCGGAGCGGTATCGGTTGGACGCGTCCATTGGCCGCGGCGGGATGGGCGAGGTATGGCAGGCCACCGACGAGGTGCTCGGCCGTTCCGTGGCCGTCAAGTTGCTGCTCGGGGACGAGGCCGACAGCGCGGCGTCCGCGCGGTTCCGGCTGGAGGCACAGACAGCGGCCCGGCTGAGCCACCCCTACGTGGTGGCCGTGTTCGACTTCGGCGCCTGGAACAACCGTTTCTACCTGGTCATGGAACTCGTCGAGGGCCGCAGTCTCGCCCAGGAACTGACCGCCGCCGGCACCCTCGGCCAGGAACGGGTGGCCCAGGTCGCCGCCCAGGCGGCGGCCGGACTGGCCGCCGCGCACCGCGAGGGCATCGTGCACCGGGACATCAAGCCCGGCAACCTCCTCTCCGACGCCCAAGGCACCGTCAAGATCGGCGACTTCGGCATCGCCCGCTTCGTCGACGACCCGTCCTCCGCGCTCACCACGGCCGGGCAGATCGTCGGCACCAGCCTCTACCTGGCCCCCGAACGCGCCCTCGGCCGCCCGGCTTCGGCCGCGTCGGACGTGTACTCGCTGGGCTGCGTGCTGTACCAACTCCTCACCGGGCGGCCCCCGTTCCAGGGCGAGAGCGCGACGGTCACCCTCCACCAGCACATCGACATGCCTCCCGTACCTCCGCGGGAGCGGGGCGTCCAGGTGCCGCCCGCCTTCGAGAACTACCTCCTCGGCCTCCTCGCCAAGCAGCCCGAGGACCGGCCCACGGCCCAGCAGGTCGCGGACTGGTTCGGGGCGGGGGCCTGGCGAGGGCGGCCGGAGCCGTTGCCGATGGCTTCGCCGTCGTCGGCGCCGACACCGGGCTCGTCGTACAGGGCGGGCGGAGGGGCGGGAGCGGCCGCTGTGGGCGCGTACTCGGGGGAATCCGGTTCCGCCGAGACGGGGCCCGCGACGATGTACCGGCTGCCGCCCACCACCGCCCAGGCCAGTCGTTCCGCGCCCTCGCGCCGCGCCCGTCCGGCGGCCGCGCGGCAGGGTGGTGGCGTACGGGCGCTGGTCAGCCGTCGGCCACGGGTCGTCGGGCTCATCGCCGGGGCCGCGCTCTTCGTGCTGGCGGTGCTCGCCGGCATGAACCTGTTCTCGCCGGACAACAGCGCGGCGGAGACCGGGCAACAGGGCACACCGACCACCACCGCGACGACCGATAACACCGACAGCGCCGATACCACCGCGACCACCGGGTCGCCCGCCCCCGGGACGGGGACTCAGCCCCAGCCTCAGCAGCCCCAGACACCCACACCCACACCCACGCCTACGCCTACTCCGGCCGTCAGCACGACGCCGCCCGTGACCCCTCCCGTGGTCGAAACGCCGGCAGGGCTCCCGAATGGTGACGAGGGCGGCGCAGAGGGCGAAGAGGCCGACGAGGACGAGAAGGACGAGCAGGACAAGGGCGACTGAGGAGGTCCGTACCCTCTCGGGAGCCCTGTCCGTCCGGTCGCACCCGGCATCAAGAACGCATAAATACTGCCGGTGTACGGCAATGTGCACAGGCGTACGAACCTGACACAATGCCCGTCAACCGAGGTAACCGGTGCAGGCGGGGGAGGTGGACCGGGTGACTCTGTTTCTTGGTCTGGGCATTGCGGGGATCGCCGTACTGGTCCTGGCGCTGGTCTTCGACGGCGTACTCGAAGGGCTCTTCGGCGGGGCCGGTGTCCTGGACGGGCTCTTCGACGGGCTGCTCTCGCTGCCGGTCATCGCCGGGTTCGTGTCGATGCTCGGCTTCAGCGGCGCGCTCGTGCTCGGCACGACCGGGCTGGGGGCCGGACCCGCCACCGTGGTGGGTGTCGGCGCGGGTGCCGGGGCGGGCTGGCTGACCTGGAGGTTCAGCCGGGCCCTGATGCGGGACGAGCCCGGTTCCACCCCGCGCGGCGCCGACCTCGTGGGCAGCTCGGGTTCTGTCGTCACCGCGATCCCGGCTGAGGGCTACGGCGAGGTGCTGGTGTATCTCGCGGGCCAGCCGGTGAAGTACGCGGCCAAGAGCGCCGAGCCCGTGGCGCGGGGCACCGAGATCTGGGTCGAGGCGACGCTCTCGGTGACCTCTGTCTCCGTGCGACCGGTCCAGCGCTGAACCTGCCTACCCGCTGACTATCCGTCAACTCTTCGTTCCACTCAGCCTGTTCAGCCAGTTCAGCCAGTTCAGCCAGTTCAGCCAGTTCAGCCGGTTCGGCATATCCAACCGATCCAACCGATCCAACCGTTCCAACCGATGCAACCGATCTGCCGCCCCCTGGGAGGCAGGGGGGAATTCACCATGAGTCCAGTCGTCATCGCCGTCATCGGAGTCGTCGTACTCCTCGTGCTGCTCGCCCTCGTCGTGGTCACCCGCTACAAGGTGGCGGGCCCGAGCCAGGCGTTCATCGTCACCGGGCGGCGCGGCAAGCAGTCCACCGACCCCGAGACAGGACGCGTCTTCACCGACAACAGCGGCCAGAAGGTCGTGGTCGGCGGCGGAGTCTTCGTCGTGCCGTTCGTCCAGCAGAAGTTCACCCTCGACCTGTCCTCGCGGCACATCCCGGTCGCGGTTCGCGGCGCGGTCACCCTGCGCGGCGTGAAGGTCAACCTCGAAGGCGTTGCCATCGTCAAGGTCGGCGGCACCGAGGACTCGATCCGCGCGGCCGCCCAGCGCTTCCTGATGCAGCAGAACGGCATCGTCGGCTTCACCCAGGAGGTCCTCTCCGGCGCGCTGCGCTCCATCGTCGGCCGGATGTCGGTGGAGGACATCATCCGTGACCGTGCCGCGTTCGCCGGGCAGGTGGCGGAGGAGGCCGAGGCGAGCCTGTCCGGTCAGGGCCTCGTGCTCGACGCCTTCCAGATCCAGGACATCACGACAGAGGGCTCGTACCTGGAGGACCTCGGCCGGCCCGAGGCCGCCCGTGCCAAGCAGGAGGCCGACATCGCCGAGGCGGTCGCCCGGCGGGCCTCCGAGCAGGCCAGGCTGAAGGCGGAGGAGGAGATCGCGATCGCCCAGCGGACCTTCGCCCTCAAGCAGGCCGAGATCAAGGCCGAGACGGACCAGGCGGCCGCCCGGGCGAACGCCGCGGGTCCGCTGGCCGAGGCCGCGCGGCAGCAGGATGTGCTGAGCGAGCAGGAGAAGGTCGCCGAGCGCCAGGCCGCGCTCACCGACCGCGAGCTGGACTCCAGGATCCGCAAGCCCGCCGACGCCGCCCGCTACCAGGCCGAGCAGGAGGCCGAGGCCCGGCGTATCGCGCAGGTCAAGGAGGCCGAGGCGGACGCTCAGCGCGCCCGGCTGACCGGTGAGGGCGAGAAGGCGCACCGTGCGGCGCTGGCCGACGCCGTGCGCATCGAGGGCGAGGCCGAGGCGGCCGCGATCGGGGCGAAGGGCTCCGCCGAGGCCGAAGCGATGCGGAAGAAGGCCGACGCGTTCGCGCAGTACGGCGACGCGGCCGTGCTCCAGATGCTCGTCCAGGTGCTGCCGCAGGTCGTCGCCAAGGCGTCCGAGCCGCTCAGCGCCATCGACAAGATGACGGTGATCTCGACGGACGGCGCCAGCCAACTGTCGCGCACCGTCGCCGACAACGTCGCCCAGGGCGTCGAACTCCTCAACTCCACCACGGGAGTCGACCTCGCGGAGCTCCTCCGGAGTATCACGGCGCCCAAGCCGGCCGCCGGCACGGTCGAGATCAACGGCAAGGTCGAGGTGACCGACTGACGGAACGGCCTGAGTTCGGCCGCGGGTTGTATGCGGCTGGTCGCGCAGTTCCCCGCGCCCCCAAAAGACGGGGCCGCGCCCCTTCAGGGG
>NZ_JBQQCG010000189.1:0-3583 GCF_052245575.1 Streptomyces sp. 2A115
GTCACCACCAGCTGCACGCCGTGGAGTACACCGGAGACCACGACGCGGGCCGTGAGTTCCAGCTCCGCAACGACGAGATGATGTACGTCGCCGACGGCGCCGTAGAAGTCGAGGCGGAGGGCCGCGCGTACCGGCTGGGGCGCGGCGACACGCTGTATCTGACGGGCGGCGTACGGCACCGGTGGCGGGCGACCGAGGCGGACACCCGCGTGCTGGTCGTCGAGGTCGCGGACCACATCGAGGCGGTGGACGATCCGCGCCGGTGATCCGCCGGGCCTCCCGTTGTCGGACCCCGCTGCGATACTGGCGCCATGTCCCGCAACCAGGCCATGAGGGTGGTATCGCTGGTCCCGTCCCTCACCGAGGCCGTCGCCGAGTCCGCGCCCGGGGTCCTGGTCGGGGCGACCGACTGGTGCAGTCATCCGGCCGACCTCGATGTCGTACGCGTCGGCGGCACCAAGAATCCGGACGTCGAGCGGATCCTCCGGCTCGCACCCGACCTGGTGATCGCCAACGAGGAGGAGAACCGCGAGCCCGACCTGACCGCCCTGCGTGAAGCGGGACTCGAGGTGCTGGTGACCGAGGTGCGGGACCTGCCGCAGGCCTTCCGGGAGCTGGACCGAGTGGTCGGCGCGTGCGGAGTGCGGGGGCGACCACGCTGGCTGGACGAGGCCGAGGAAGCATGGCTGGACCCGCCCCGTCCCTCGACACGGCTGCGCGCGGCCGTGCCCATCTGGCGGCGGCCCTGGATGGTGCTCGGGCGGGACACCTTCGCCGGGGACATGCTGACGCGGATGGGCATCGACAACGCGTACGCGGCCCACGCCGAACGCTATCCCCGCGTCCCCATCGACGAACTGTGCGCCGCCGACCTGGACTTGGTCGTGCTGCCCGACGAGCCGTACCGCTTCACACGCGACGACGGCCCCGAGGCGTTCCCGGTGACGGTGCCGGTCGCGCTGGTCAGCGGACGCCATCTCACCTGGTACGGGCCGTCGTTGGCGGAAGCCCCGCGCCTGCTCAGCGCGGCGCTGCGAGCAGCCGTCCGCTGACCAGTCCGCGGGCGGTGTGGGCGGCGGCCACGGCCCAGGCCGACACGAGCGCGGCGTACAGGGCGACCGCGAGCCAGTCGTAGACCACGAGCCCGGTGTGCCGGGCGAGACCCTCCGCGCCCGTCACGCATGTGCCCACCGGGAACGTGAACGCCCACCAGGTCATCGCGAAGCGCATGCCCCGGCGCCGGGCCCGCAG
The DNA here is from genome assembly GCF_052245575.1 of Streptomyces sp. 2A115. Classification (NCBI taxonomy): domain Bacteria; kingdom Bacillati; phylum Actinomycetota; class Actinomycetes; order Kitasatosporales; family Streptomycetaceae; genus Streptomyces; species Streptomyces sp. 2A115. The sequence continues at coordinate 1,252 of NZ_JBQQCG010000189.1, forward strand.
CACCAGCGCCGCGGCCAGCACCAGCCAGAGCAGCGCGAAGCCCATCACCGGTACGCCGTAGAGCACCGCCAGGATGCCGAACGCCTGGTCGTACGGGGCGGACATGACGTTCGGGGCGGCGACGGCGAACTTGTCGACGGCCGTCGTGGACTGGCCCAGCGGGCCCAGGACCAGGAACAGGGTCGGGGTGAGCGCGAGGGGGAGCGGGCTGCCGGTGACGAGCCGGGCGAAGATCAGCGGCAGCATCACCAGCGTGGCCAGCAGACTGAGGCCGAACATCGCGAAGCAGGCGAGGAGCAGGGTCTGCTGGGCCTGGCCGGCGGGGAGGTGCGGTACCAGGAGGGGGCCGAGCGCCGCGGAGACCATGGGGGCGACCAGGGGGAGCAGCCATACGGGGCTGGCCTGGGTCGGGTCCTGGGGCTGGGTCTGCGGCTGCGGCTGGGTCTGGGGTGGCGCCTGGGGTGGGGCCGTCCGGGAGCGGGTGATCATCAGGTACGGGACCGCCACGGCCGCGACCAGCCCGACCAGGGTCCCTGTCGTGAAGAGGACGGCGTCCAGGGCGACCGCCGCTCGCAGGCCGATCCAGTCCCGGCCGACGACGAGGGCGCCGCCGCCGACCGCCAGCAGGGCCATGGAGAGGCAGCCGTAGAACGGGGCCATCGCCGGGTCCAGGAGGTGGGCCCTGGCCTGGTCGCGGTGGTGCTTCCAGTGCGCGGCCCGGGCGGCGAGCAGGCCCACGAGCATGGCCAGCGCGAGCGCCCAGACCGCCGTGCACGCGGTGCGCAGGCCCGGGACGTCCAGTGGGAGAGCGGCTCCCGCCGTGGCCACGATCGCCGTGCCCATCACCGAGGCGTACCAGTTGGGGCCGAGGTGGCGGACGGCCTCGGTGATCGTACGGCTGGTGTGGACGGTGCTGGTGTGAGCGGTGCTGGTGTGAGCCGTGGTGGTGCGGGTCGTGGTGTCGCCGGTGCTGGTGTCGACGGTGACGGGGTGGGCCGCGGTGAGCATGACTTCACGGTCTCGCCGGGGGCGGGGTCCCGCCAGGGAGTGCCGGTCTATGAGGGCATAAGCTGGGTTTATGAGCGGAGTGACGTCGTGAGTGATGGGACGGACGACCAGGGAACTCGTGGGGCGGCGGAGGTTCCGGGGACGGGCGGAGGGCTGGCGCATCGGGTGCCCGAGCTGGGTGCGCTGGAGTTGCTCCTTGCCGTGGCGCGGCTCGGGAGTCTGGGGCGGGCGGCTCGGGAGCTCGGGATCACGCAGCCGGCGGCGAGCAGTCGGATCCGGTCGATGGAGCGGCAGCTGGGTGTAGCCCTTGTGGACCGGTCGCCTCGGGGGTCGCAGCTCACCGATGCGGGGGCGTTGGTCACGGACTGGGCTCGGCGGGTGGTGGAGGCGGCGGAGGCGTTCGATGCGGGGGCGCAGGCGTTGCGGGATCGGCGGGACTCCCGGTTGCGGGTCGCGGCGAGTATGACCATCGCGGAGTATCTGTTGCCGGGGTGGCTGATCGCGCTGCGCGCGCAGCGGCCCGACACGGCGGTATCGCTGATTGCCGGCAACTCGACGGTTGTGGCCGAGCGACTGCTCGGTGGTGAGGCGGATCTCGGTTTCGTGGAGGGTCTGTCCGTGCCGGGCGGGCTCGACTCCGTGGTCGTCGCGCGTGATCGGCTGATCGTGGTGACCGCGCCCGGGCATCCCTGGGCTCGGCGGCGGCGGGCTCTCGATGCGGTTGAGCTGGCGGATACGCCGCTGATTCTGCGGGAGAAGGGGTCCGGTACGCGGCAGGTGCTGGATGCGGCGCTCGGGGGCCTGGCTCGGCCGCTGATCGAGCTGTCCTCCACGACCGCGGTCAAGGCCTCTGTGGCGTCCGGGGCGGGGGCCGCCGTGCTGAGCGAGCTGGCACTCGGGGAGGAGCTTTCTGCCCGCCGTCTTGTGGAGATCCCGCTGGAGGGTGTCCGGCTGAGCCGTGACCTTCGCGCGGTCTGGCCTACGGGGCATCGTCCTACGGGGCCTGCGCGGGATTTGCTGACGTTGACCAGGTCTTAGGGGTTGCGTCCGGCGGTTGGGCGGGTGGGTGGTTTTTTTGGGTGCGGGTTGCCTCCGGCGGTTGGTTGTTTGTTTGGGTGCGGGTTTGTGGGGGCTGGTCGCGCAGTTCCCCGCGCCCCTGGGTTGGATGTGGGGCGGGGCCGCACCGGGACATCCGAGCGCCACTCTGAGGTAGTCGGGTCAACCGGGAAGCGCGGCGCTCGGACATCCCGGCACGTCCCCTCACGCCGAAGGCCGGGTGCGGACGAGTGGGGGCTGGGGCTACGGCCCATCAGGGGCGCGGGGA